>NZ_JAIXMK010000012.1:0-58496 GCF_020328095.1 Streptomyces sichuanensis | reverse complement strand
GGCGGCGCGCAGCAGGCGGCCGAGCGCCGCCTCGCCGCGGCGCAGCCAGGCGGCGGCGAGCAGCCCGACGGTGATGTGCCCGCCGAGCAGCAGCCAGGGGGCGGTGCCGGGGGCGGCGACGTCGGCCAGCGGCCCGCCCATGCTGCCGCTGCACAGCCAGGTCAGGGCGCCCGGGGCGGCGGCCGGGTGGCCGCCGGAGCCGTAACAGGTGTCCTGGCCGGTGGTGAACAGTGCCCCGGAGGCCAGCTCCAGGGGGACGAGGAGGCCGGCGATGCGCCAGAAGCCGCGCTCGGCGCCGGCGAGGGCGTAGGCGAGCGCGAAGACGCCGGCTCCGGCCGCGGCGACGGCCGGGGCGGGCAGGGACCTGCCGGACAGCAGCACGTGGGAGGCCGCGGACAGCAGGACGCACAGCGCTGAGAACAGCGCCGCGCGCAGTGCCCGCAGCCGTGCCGCCGATATGTCCATGAGGACCGAGTCTGTCATGCCGCCCGGTAAGCCGTGACTAAAGTCCCGGGATCCTGCCGTTGCGGAAGAGGTCCACGAAGATCTGGTGGTCCGCGCGGGCCCGGGCGCCGTAGGTGTGGGCGAAGTCGACGAGCAGGCCGGCGAAGCCCTCCTCGTCGGCGGCGATCACGGCGTCGATGGCCCGCTCGGTGGAGAACGGGACCAGCGAGTGGCCGCTCTGGTCGTCGGCGGCGGCGTGCATGGTGGCGGTGGCCCGGCCCAGGTCGGCGACGACGGCGGCGATCTCGTCCGGGTCGTCGATGTCCGACCAGTCGAGGTCGACGGCGTACGGGGAGACCTCGGCCACCAGCTGCCCGGCCCCGTCCAGCTCCGTCCAGCCGAGCCACGGGTCGGCGTGGGCCTGCAGGGCGCGCTGGGAGATCACCGTGCGGTGGCCCTCGTGCTGGAAGTAGCCGCGCACCGCGGGGTCGGTGATGTGCCGGGAGACCGCGGGGGTCTGCGCCTGCTTCATGTAGATGACGACGTCGTTCTCCAGGGCGTCGCTGTTGCCCTCCAGGAGGATGTTGTACGAGGGCAGGCCGGCGCTGCCGATGCCGATGCCGCGGCGGCCGACGACGTCCTTGACGCGGTAGGAGTCGGGGCGGGCCAGGCTGGTGTCGGGGAGGGTCTCCAGGTAGCCGTCGAAGGCGGCGAGGATCTTGTAGCGGGTGGCCGCGTCCAGCTCGATGGAGCCGTCGTCGTCGAGGAAGCGCCGCTCGAAGTCCCTGATCTCGGTCATCGTGGCCAGCAGCCCGAAGCGGGTCATCGAGCGGGCCTCGCGCAGCGCGTCCAGCAGCGGGCCGTCGGCGGTGTCCAGGGTGAAGGGCGGCAGCTCGTCATCCTTGGCACCGGTGGCCAGGGCGTGGATGCGCTCGCGGTAGGCGGCGGCGTAGATCCGCACCAGCTCGGAGATCTTCTCGTCGCTGAGGGCCTTGGTGTAGCCGATCAGTGCCAGGGAGGCGGCGAAGCGCTTGAGGTCCCAGGTGAAGGGGCCGACGTACGCCTCGTCGAAGTCGTTGACGTTGAAGACCAGGCGGCCGTTGGCGTCCATGTACGTGCCGAAGTTCTCGGCGTGCAGGTCGCCGTGGATCCACACCCGGCTCGTGCGGTCGTCCAGGTACGGGCCGGCGTCGCGCTCGTGCTCCAGGTCGGAGTAGAACAGGCAGGCGGTGCCCCGGTAGAAGGCGAAGGCCGAGGCGGCCATCTTCCGGAACTTCACGCGGAAGGCGGCCGGGTCGGCCGCGAGCAGCTCACCGAAGGCGGTGTCGAAAACGGCGAGGATCTCCTCGCCGCGCTGCGTGGCCGGGGCGTACTCGGTCGCCATCGCTGGGTCCTCCTGGTGGTGGCGCCCCGGCGGTGGCCGGGGAGGGGCATCGGGCGGACACATGTGCTGCCGCCCGCAGCGTCCGAGGCTACCGGCGCGTGCCCTCGACTGTCGGTGGGGGCCGGTAACCTTCGAAGCTGTCCCTTTCCGACCCGCTGCCGCCCGCCGGAGGTCTTCCACCGTGGCCAAGACGCCGTTCACGCACCTGCACGTCCACACCCAGTACTCGCTGCTGGACGGTGCCGCGCGGCTCAAGGACATGTTCAACGCCTGCAATGAGATGGGCATGACACACATTGCCATGTCCGACCACGGCAACCTCCACGGTGCGTACGACTTCTTCCACTCCGCCCAGAAGGCCGGGATCACCCCGATCATCGGCATCGAGGCGTACGTCGCCCCCGAGTCCCGGCGCAACAAGCGCAGGATCACCTGGGGCCAGCCGCACCAGAAGCGGGACGACGTCTCCGGCTCCGGCGGTTACACCCACAAGACGATCTGGGCGGCGAACGCCACCGGCCTGCACAACCTCTTCCGGCTGTCCTCCGACGCCTACGCCGAGGGCTGGCTGACCAAGTGGCCGCGCATGGACAAGGAGACCATCAGCCAGTGGTCCGAGGGGCTCATCGCCTCCACCGGCTGCCCCTCCGGCGAGCTGCAGACCCGGCTGCGCCTCGGCCAGTTCGACGAGGCCCTGAAGTCGGCCTCCGAGTACCAGGACATCTTCGGCAAGGACCGCTACTTCCTGGAGCTGATGGACCACGGCATCGAGATCGAGCGCCGGGTCCGCGACGGACTGCTGGAGATCGGCAAGAAGCTCGGCATCCCGCCCCTGGTCACCAACGACTCGCACTACACCTACGCGCACGAGGCCACCGCCCACGACGCGCTGCTGTGCATCCAGACCGGCAAGAACCTCTCGGACCCCGACCGCTTCCGCTTCGACGGCTCCGGCTACTACCTGAAGTCGACGGACGAGATGTACGCCATCGACTCCTCCGACGCCTGGCAGGAGGGCTGCGCCAACACCCAGCTGGTCGCCGACCAGATCGACACCGAGGGCATGTTCCAGTTCCGGAACCTGATGCCCAAGTTCGACATCCCCGAGGGCTACACCGAGGTCACCTGGTTCCGCGAGGAGACCATGCGGGGCATGCACCGCCGCTTCCCGGGCGGCATCCCCGAGGACCGCATGAAGCAGGTCGAGTACGAGATGGACACGATCATCTCGATGGGCTTCCCGGGCTACTTCCTCGTGGTCGCCGACTTCATCATGTGGGCCAAGAAGCAGGGCATCGCGGTGGGCCCCGGCCGAGGCTCCGCCGCCGGCTCGATCGTCGCGTACGCCCTCGGCATCACCGACCTCGACCCGATCCCGCACGGCCTGATCTTCGAGCGCTTCCTGAACCCCGAGCGCATCTCGATGCCCGATGTCGACATCGACTTCGACGAGCGCCGGCGCGCCGAGGTGATCCGGTACGTCACCGAGAAGTACGGCGCCGACAAGGTCGCCATGATCGGCACGTACGGCACCATCAAGGCCAAGAACGCCATCAAGGACTCCGCCCGCGTCCTGGGCTACCCCTACGCCATGGGCGACCGCATCACCAAGGCCATGCCCGCCGACGTCCTCGGCAAGGGCATCCCGCTCTCCGGCATCACCGACCCGAACCACCCCCGCTACAGCGAGGCGGGCGAGGTCCGCTCGATGTACGAGAACGAGCCGGACGTCAAGAAGGTCATCGACACCGCCATGGGCGTCGAGGGCCTGGTCCGGCAGATGGGTGTGCACGCGGCCGGCGTGATCATGTCCAGCGAGACGATCACCGACCACGTCCCGGTCTGGGTGCGCCACTCCGACGGTGTGACCATCACACAGTGGGACTATCCGAGCTGTGAGTCGCTCGGCCTGCTGAAGATGGACTTCCTCGGCCTGCGCAACCTCACGATCATGGACGACGCCGTCAAGATGGTGAAGGCCAACAAGGGGATCGACATCGATCTCCTGAGCCTGCCGCTCGACGACCCCACGACCTTCGAGCTGCTCCAGCGCGGTGACACCCTCGGCGTCTTCCAGTTCGACGGCGGGCCCATGCGGTCCCTGCTGCGGCTGATGAAGCCCGACAACTTCGAAGACATCTCCGCCGTGTCCGCCCTGTACCGGCCGGGCCCGATGGGCATGAACTCGCACACGAACTACGCCCTGCGCAAGAACGGCCAGCAGGAGATCACCCCGATCCACCCGGAGCTGGAGAAGCCCCTGGAAGAGGTCCTGGCCGTCACCTACGGCCTGATCGTCTACCAGGAGCAGGTGCAGAAGGCCGCCCAGATCATCGCCGGGTACTCGCTCGGCGAGGCCGACATCCTCCGCCGCGTCATGGGCAAGAAGAAGCCCGAGGAGCTGGCGAAGAACTTCACGATCTTCCAGGCCGGCGCCCGGAAGAACAACTACAGCGACGAGGCCATCCAGGCCCTGTGGGACGTGCTGGTCCCCTTCGCCGGCTACGCCTTCAACAAGGCCCACTCCGCCGCGTACGGCCTCGTCTCGTACTGGACCGCCTACCTCAAGGCCAACCACCCCGCCGAGTACATGGCCGCCCTGCTGACCTCGGTCAAGGACGACAAGGACAAGTCGGCGACGTACCTCAACGAGTGCCGGCGCATGGGCATCAAGGTGCTCCCGCCCAACGTCAACGAGTCCGAGGCCAACTTTGCGGCCCAGGGCGACGACGTGATCCTCTTCGGCCTCACCGCCGTCCGCAACGTCGGCGCCAACGTCGTCGACTCGATCATCCGCTGCCGCAAGTCCAAGGGGAAGTACGTCTCCTTCCCCGACTTCCTCGACAAGGTCGAGGCCGTCGTCTGCAACAAGCGCACCGTCGAATCGCTGATCAAGGCCGGCGCCTTCGACGAGATGGGCCACACCCGCAAGGGCCTCACCGCGCACTACGAACCGATGATCGACAACGTGGTGCAGGTCAAGCGCAAGGAGGCCGAGGGACAGTTCGACCTCTTCGGCGGCATGGGCGGCGGCGACGGCGCCGACGAAGGCCCCGGCTTCGGCCTCGACGTGGAGTTCTCCGACGTCGAGTGGGAGAAGGCGTACCTCCTCGCGCAGGAGCGCGAGATGCTCGGCCTCTACGTCTCCGACCACCCCCTCTTCGGCATCGAGCACGTCCTCAACGACAAGGCCGACGCCTCGATCTCCCAGCTCACCGGCGGTGAGCACGCCGACGGCGCCATCGTGACCATCGGCGGCATCATCTCCGGCATGCAGCGCAAGATGACCAAGCAGGGCAACGCCTGGGCCATCGCCACCGTCGAGGACCTCGCCGGCTCCATCGACTGCATGTTCTTCCCCGCCACCTACCAGCTGGTCTCCACCCAGCTCGTCGAGGACGCCGTCGTCTTCGTCAAGGGCCGGCTCGACAAGCGCGAGGACATCCCCCGTCTGGTCGCCATGGAGCTGATGGTCCCCGACCTCTCCAACGCCGGCACCAACGCGCCCGTGATCATCACCATCCCCACGGTGAAGGTCACCCCGCCGCTGGTGGAGCGGCTCGGCCAGGTCCTCACCCACCACAAGGGCTCCACCGAGGTGCGCATCAGGCTCCAGGGGGCCCGCAAGACCACCGTGCTGCGCCTGGACCGGCACCGCGTGACGCCCGACCCGGCGCTCTTCGGCGACCTGAAGCAGCTGCTCGGCCCGTCCTGCCTGGCGGGCTGAGACGCGGGCCCCCGGCCCGCCGGACCCTGAACACCACGAGGGGCGCGCCCCGCCTGAAGCGGACGCGCCCCTCAAATGCACCCAAGCGCCGGTCAGTTGTGGCCGAAGCGCTTCTGCTTGCCCTTGCGGGCGAGATCGGCAGGGGTGACCTGGGAGGACCGCTGCTCCGACTGGGACTCCATCGACGAGCTCTTGGCCTGCTGCTGGCCGCGCTCGGCCGCGCTCTGCTTCGACGGCTGCTGCCGGTTCTTGTTCTTCGCCATGCTGATGTGCCTCCGCATTGGAACGACCCCCTCGGCTCACCCTCGCACGCACCGCCGAAACGTGCATTTCGGGTAATTACCGTGAGTGACAGGGGTACTTATCGGCCGTGGCCCGTATCCGCCACGCCGAAGATCCAGTTCGGACTGATAACCCCCGCACGGTCGGGCAGACTCCTGGGAAAGCCAAGGAGACCGGGGCACGCCTGTGCCGGGGGGCCGCACTTCTGAACTCACGGAAAGAGGGTGGAACGTGGACCGCTGCGTCGTCCTGGTGGACGCCGGGTATCTGCTGGGCGCCGCCGCGAGCCTGCTGGCCGGGGAACCCGCCCGGTCACGCATCACGGTCGACCACACAACGCTCGTCCAGGGTCTGCGCGAGCGCGCCGAGGCCGACACCCAGCACCCGCTGCTGAGGATCTACTGGTTCGACGGCGCCCCCGACCGGGTGCCCCAGCCCGAGCACCGCCGGCTGCGCGTGATGCCCCGCGTCACCGTCCGGCTGGGCGCCCTGACCCGCAGCGACGGACGCTGGGCCCAGAAGGGCGTCGACGCCGCCATGCACGCCGAGCTCACCGAGCTCGCCCGCAACCGCGCCTGCTCCGACATCGTGCTCGTCACCGGCGACGGCGACCTGCTCCCCGGCCTGATGGCCGCGAAGGAACACGGCGTCGCCGTCCACCTGTGGGCCGTGCAGGCCGGCGACGGCGACTACAACCAGTCCGAGGACCTCGTCGCCGAGGCGGACGAGCGGCGCGTCCTGGACCGCACCTGGATCACCCGGGCCGTCCGGGCCAAGGAGCTGAACGGCATCTGCGCCCCGCAGCCCTCCCCGGGCCCAGAGATCGCCGCCATCCTCTCCGCCCCGCTGCCGGAGACCGCCGCCGCAGCGGCCGCCGCGGCCGCCGCGGGCCGGACGGCCGACGCCCGCCCGCCCGCCGAACGCAACGGCACCCGCCCCGCGTCCGCCGCCCCCTGCCCGGGCGCCGAACGGGCCGGCGACACCCCCGCCCGGGGCGTGCCCACCCCCAAGGACCTCGCCGGCCTCGGCCGCGGGCCCGTCGGCCAGAGCGACCGGCCCGCCGCCGCACAGGCCGCGTCGGCCGGGCCCGTCACGACCCCCAGCGCGACCCTGCGCTGGTCCTCGGACAAGGGCTGGGTCGACCGCGGCGCCGGCAACGGCCTGGGGGAGCCTCCCGAAACCGCCTCCCTGCCCATGCTCGCCCAGCTCACCAGCGCCGAGCAGCGCTGGGCGGACCGCGAGGAGGACATCACCACCGTCGGCGGCGACCCCTTCGAGGTCGGCCAGGTCTTCGCCCGCCGCTGGACCGAACGCATCACCGACTCCATCCACCTCCAGCACCTGTCCACCGAATACCCCCGCATCCCGCACCGCATCGACGGCGAGCTGCTGCGCTACGCCGCCCGCTTCGGCCTCCTCGCCCACAAGGACGACCAGATCGACGAACACGACCGCTACGCGATCCGGGCCGGCTTCTGGCGTGAGATCGACGCCCGCACCGCGGCGGAACACGCCCCGGCGGGAGACTGACCGGACACGACCGCACACCGCCGGGCGCCCCGGGGGCGAGCGGAGGCGCCGAACCGCCGCAAACCTGCCCCCGCAGCAAGCCGCAGGCCCCCGGGCGCGTACCCTCATAGCTCGTGAGAACGGTCGGGAAACAGGCGGAGCGTGCCGCGGGCGCCACGGTGTGTGCCGTGCGCGGGCTCGTCAAGACCTACCCGCCCGCGCGCGCCCGGCGCGGCGCGCCCGGCGCGGACGCCGTGCGGGCCAGCGACGGCATCGACCTCGACGTGCGACGCGGCGAGATCTTCGGCCTGCTGGGCCCCAACGGCGCCGGCAAGACGACGCTCGTGCGCCAGCTCACCGGCCTGCTGCGCCCCGACGAGGGCAGCGTCGCCCTCCTCGGCCACGACATCGTGCGCCACCCCGAGCGGGCCGCCCGCCTCATCGGCTACCTCGGCCAGGAGTCGAGCGCGCTGGACGAGCTGACCGTGGCCCTCGCCGCCGAGACCACCGGCCGGCTGCGCGGCCTGGACCTGCGCGCCGCCCGTGCCGAGCGCGACGCCGTCCTCGACGAGCTCGGGCTCACCGCGATCGCCGGCCGCCCGCTGAAGAAGCTCTCCGGCGGCCAGCGCCGCCTGGCCTGCTTCGCCGCCGCCCTGGTCGGCGAGCGGCCCCTGCTCGTCCTGGACGAGCCGACCACCGGCATGGACCCCGTGGCCCGCCGGGCCGTGTGGGCGGCCGTGGACCGGCGGCGCGCCGAGCACGGCACCACGGTGCTGCTGGTCACCCACAACGTCATCGAGGCCGAGACCGTGCTGGACCGGGTCGCGGTCCTCGAACGCGGCCGGATCATCGCCTGCGACACGCCCGCCGGCCTCAAGGAGCTCGTCGGCGACGAGGTGCGCGTCGACCTCGTCTGGCGCGACGAGCCGCCGCTCGACGTCCCCGAGGTCGCCGCGCTGCGCGACGCCGCGCACGAGACGGGCCGCCGGTGGTCGCTGCGGCTCGCGCCCGCCGAGGCGCGCGCCGCCGTCGCCGCCGTGACCGGCGGCCCCGCCTTCGCCGCGCTCGACGACTTCACGCTCGCCACGCCGAGCCTGGAGGACGTCTACCTGGCGCTGGGCGGCGGCCGTGCCCAGGGGCTGGTCAAGGCGTGAGGCGCACCGACGTACCGCAGGGCCGCGCGAAGGCCGTACCGAACAGGAGCTGTGCCGCGTGAGTGCTGTGTCCGCCGAGGCGTCGCCCGGAAAGGTCCGTCCCCCGCGCGGGGACCGGCAGGCCGGCGACGGTGAGGGTGCCGCCGCGCTCGCCCCCCGGGCGCGGCTGCTGCCCGCCCTGTCCGCGGTCTACCGGGCGCAGCTCTCGCGTGCCCGCGTGGCGCGGATCCCGCTGCTGTTCGTGGCGACCTTCCAGTCCGTCGGCATCATGATCCTCATGCGCGGGGTCGTCGACGGCGGGGACGAGGCCCGGGCCGTCGTGGCCGGCTCCAGCGTGCTGGTCGTGGCGTTCGTCGCGCTCAACCTCCTCGCCCAGTACTTCGGCCAGCTGCGGGCCAGCGGCGGCCTCGACCACTACGCCACGCTGCCGGTGCCCCCCGCGGCCGTCGTGCTCGGGGCGGCGGGCGCGTACGCCTCCTTCACCGCGCCCGGCACGGTCGTGACCGCCGTCGCGGGCAGCCTGCTCTTCAAGCTGCCGTTGGTGCACCTGTGGGTGCTGGCCGCGGTGGTCCCGCTCTCAGGTGCGGCGCTCGCCGGGCTCGGGGCGGCCCTCGGCCTGCTGGCGCCCCGCCAGGAGCTGGCGACCCTCTGCGGCCAGCTGGGCATGTCGGCGGCGCTGCTGCTGGGCGTGCTGCCGGCCGCCCGCATGCCCGAGCCCATCGTGTGGGCGCGCGACCTGCTGCCGTCCACCTACGGCGTGGAGGCGCTGGCCCGGAGCTTCGACGCGCACCCCGACTGGCTGCTGGTGGCGGCCGACCTGGGCGTGTGCGCGGCCGTCGGCGTGGTGTCGCTGGCCGTGGCCACCTGGGCCTACCGCCGGGCGGCCGTGCGGTGACGCGCCGCAGCGACCCTCCTGGGGATCGGGCGTCCGCGTCCACCTGGCACGATGGCAGGGTGACCGCACCGCTGACACCGCAGGACGACCCCTCCGCCTCCGCCGCTTCCTCCGGTTCCTCGCCCGCCGGGCCGCCGGAGCCGCAGCCGGCGGACGGGCAGGAACCCTCCGTGGAGCGGGACGCGCAGGCGGCCGCCGCCCGCGCCGAGGAGCTGCGCACCGAGATCCGGGACGCCGCGGTCGTGTTCGCCGCCGTCGTGGTGTGCGGCGTGCTGCTGGGTCTGCTGTGGGCGTGGCTGGCGCCGCGGGTGCCGCTGATCTCCGACGGCAAGGCCGTCTACCTCAAGAACACCGAGGGCGAGCAGGCCATCGGCGCGGACGGCTGGTTCGCGCTGCTGGGCCTGGCGTTCGGCGCGGTCAGTGCGGCCGTGGTCTTCCTCCTGCGGCGGGCCGGCGGCATTCCGCTCGTCGTCGCCCTGGCCGCCGGCTCGCTGCTGGCCTCGCTGCTCGGCTGGCGGCTGGGTGTGTGGCTCGGGCCGACCGCCGACGTCGTCGCCCACGCCAAGGCGGTCGGCAAGGGCGTGGTCTTCGACGCGCCGCTCAAGCTCGCGGCCAAGGGCATGCTGCTGGCCTGGCCGCTGGCCGCGATGGCCGTGCACCTGGGGCTGACGGCGTTGTTCGGCCCGCGCGACCCCGAGCCCCACGACGCCTTCCCCCCGCCCCACCCCGCCGCTTAGCGGCCGGGCGGGCCGGGGAGGAGCCGGTGCCCTACGCGGGCCTGCGGCCGTGGTTGGCGCGTCCCTTCTTCAGCCGCCAGCGGCGCTTGCGGGTGCGCTTCGACATGGGCGTCCCCTCCCTGGGCGGGACGCACGCACGGCGTCCCGCCCCTTCGTCGTAGCGAACGCAGGGGCGTCAGTCCAGACCGCGCGCGATGGGCGCCACCACCGCGTCCGTGAGGAGTGCCAGGTCGCCGGGGGAGAGCTCGACCTCCAGCCCGCGCCGTCCGGCCGAGACGCAGATCGTCGCGTGGGAGCGCGCGGAGGCGTCGAGGGCGGTCGGCAGCCGCTTGCGCTGCCCCAGCGGGGAGATCCCGCCGCGGACGTACCCCGTCGTGCGCTCGGCGGCCGCCGGGTCGGCCATCGCCGCCCGCTTGCCGCCGACGGCCGCCGCGAGGGCCTTGAGGTCGAGGGAGCCCGCGACCGGCACGACGGCCACGGTCAGCGTGCCGTCCACGTCGGCCACCAGCGTCTTGAAGACCCTGCCCGCGTCGACGCCCAGCGCCTCGGCGGCCTCCTCGCCGTAGGAGGCGGCAGCCGGGTCGTGCTCGTAGGCGTGCACCGAGAAGGCGGTGCCGGCCTTCTCCAGGGCGACGATCGCGGGCGTCGCCCCCGTCGTCTGCTTCTTCTGCTGCTTCTTCGCCTGCTTGGCCAAGGCCGCGTCCCTCCGGCTCAGTTGGGGCTGGTCGGCCGCCGGGTGAGCTCGACGGCCGGCAGCGAGGGGAGCTTACTGATCACCGCCGTCTCGGCGCGCAGCAGTTTCAGCTCCTCCGCCAGCCGGGTCGCGGTGTCGGGCGCCTGCAGCAGCCGCTGCTTGACCGGGGTGTCCAGCACCGCCGCGGCCGCCACGAGGTAGGACAGCACCTGGGGCTCGCCGGGCAGCTCCGCCCGCCGCGCCAGCGACGCCTCGTTCGCCCCGGCCAGCCGCTTCTGGTAGGCGCGGAAGGCCCGGACGACGCCGGAGGCCAGCGCCCCCGCCCCCTCGCCCTGCCGCTCCTCGACCGTCTCCACCTCGCCGGTCAGGTACGGGCCCGAGGCGTCGACGGACAGCAGCCGGAAGCGGGTCGTGCCGGTCGCGAGCACCTCGTAGGTGCCGTCCGGGCGCTCGCGGATGGTGGCCGCCTCGGCCATGCAGCCGACGGTGTGGAAGGACGCCATCGGGTCGGGCCCGAAGCCGGAGGCCGGCCCGGGCTCCGGGCGGGACTCGTCGGGCAGGCCCGGCGCGCTGGGCGCCACCTCGTGCCCGTCGCGGATGGCGACGACCCCGAAGCGGCGCGGCTCGTCCTCGGGCAGCTTCGACAGGTCGCGCATCAGCGCGCGGTACCGCTGCTCGAAGACGCCGAGCGGGAGCACGAGTCCCGGGAACAGCACCGAGTTCAGCGGGAAGAGGGGAAGGCGCGCGATGGTCACGGCCGGTAAGCCTAATGGGCCGCCCGCCGGAGCCGCCCGGGGTTTCACTGCCGGCGCAGCAGCCGGGAGGCGCCCGCCGCGACCGTGGTGGCGAGGATCCAGCCGAGCAGGGTGAGCGCCGCCACCGCCCACTGCTGGCCGCCCGCCGGCCGCCAGGCCGTGCCCTGGCCCAGGTCGATGACCGGCAGCAGCAGGTCGAGGGTGTACAGGGCGGCGTTCCACGCCGGGCCCTCGCCGTCCTTGAGCGGCGGCACCGGGCGGTAGGTGAAGTACAACGCCCCCAGCGCCCACAGCAACGCCATCCACACCGCGGCCCGGCCCGGCCGGTAGCCGTAGGCCACCGTCCAGTCCTGCAGGTAGCCCCACGCCTTCCCGGCCGGCGGCAGCGTCTCGCGCCGGCGGCGCTGCTTGGCCAGCAGCACCGCCCGCGCGTCGGCGTCCTCGCCGCTGGCGCGCAGGGCGCCGGCCAGCCGCTCGTAGGGCTCCGGGGCGTACTCGGGGGTGGCCGCGGCCACCCAGTCCAGGCGGCGGGCGAGCGGGAAGTGGCCGAGCGGCACGAGGCGCTCGTAGGAGAAGCCGGCCATCACCAGTCCGCCCGGGCCCGGCCAGCTGTCGTAGCGGTCGATCAGGTTGGTCACCTGCGCCCCCGACAGCACCACCCGGCCGCGCTGCTGTCTCTCGCCCACGAAGCGCAGCTCGGGCGTCTGGACGCGGCGCAGCGACAGCTCCTGGTCGGCCTCCATCACGAACCGCGCCTGGCTGAGGTCGACCGCGTCCCCGAACCGCCCGTCGTCCAGCCGGGCCCCGCCCAGGCACTCGAAGCGCCGCAGCCGGGTGCCGTGCTCGGGCGCGGTGAGGACGATGCCGTACGGGGGAGTGGCGCCGCCCGCGTAGCGGCCGCTGCCGATGCCGGCCGCGGTGAGGTAGAGGGTGCGTTCCACCGTCAGCTGCGGGGCGTTGAGTGCGCGCCGGCCGTAGGGGTTGTTGAGCGTGGAGCCGCGCAGGCTCAGGGAGGCGCCGACGGTGGCGCCGCGCATGCTCAGCTCGCCGTGCGAGCGCATCATCTCGGCCTGCAGGTCCTGCCCCACCGTCAGCCCGTCGGCGGCTATCGACAGCCCGCGCCGGTCGCGGCGCACCACCAGCTGGTTGAGCAGCAGGTCCGTGCCGATGTGCGCGTCGGTCAGCCGTATGCCGTGCGGGACGACGCAGCGCGGCAGGTGCAGGTCGCCCTCGGTGCGGATGCGCGCCCCCTCCAGGCGGGGGATCGCACAGCCGACCAGGCGCAGGGTGGTGAAGCTGCACTCGGGCACGAGCAGCTGCTCGTCGAAGCGGCAGTTGTGCAGCTCGACGTAGGGCACGACGGTCCCGCCGGACAGGTCGAGGGTGCCGGTGATCCGCACGCCGTTGAGCTTGAGCGCGGCGACACGCCCGGGGCGGGCCGCCGGTCCGTGCAGCAGCAGGAGGGCGACGGTACGGGCCCGCACGCTGCGCTCGGGGCCCCAGGTCTGCGGACCCGCCGGATCGTTGTGGCCGGCCGTGGGGCTGCGCAGGTCGAGGGTGCTGCCGGTGCGGAACGCCTGCCACATCTGCCGTTCGGCGTCGGTGAGCTCCAGTCCCGCGGGCGGCTCGCCGTCGGCCGGATCGGTCACGGGTCTCCCCTTCCTGCCCGCGGCCGTCGCCCGGGGCGCCCCTCCCGTACGGCCGTACGGGGCCCTTTCCCGCAAGGTGACCGGTTGAACACCCGCAGTGGGGCAGATTGTCCGTCCTCGGTCAGATAAAAGATCAACTCGTTCGGCCGAGTATCAGTGGGTGGTACGGGGAGCCGTGCGACGGGACGGGTCTGAGACAATTGACCGCGTGATCTCCCGAATCGATCTGCGCGGTGCTGCCTTCCCTGCCGGGGGCATCGACCGCGACCTGCTGCCCCGTGCCGAGCTCGACGTCGCGGCCGCCCTGGAAAAGGTGCGGCCCATCTGCGACGACGTGCATCATCGCGGCACAGCGGCCCTGATCGAGTACGCGGAGCGCTTCGACGGCGTGCGCATCGACCGTGTCCGGGTGCCCGTCGAGGCGATCACCCGCGCCCTGGAGGAGCTCGACCCGGCCGTGCGCGCCGCGCTGGAGGAGTCCATCCGCCGGGCCCGCCTCGTCCACCGCGAGCAGCGCCGTACCGACCACACCGTCCAGGTCGTGCCCGGCGGCACGGTCACGGAGCGCTGGGTGCCCGTCGAGCGCGTCGGCCTGTACGTGCCGGGCGGCCGCTCGGTCTACCCCTCGTCCGTCGTGATGAACGTGGTGCCCGCCCAGGAGGCCGGCGTCGCCTCCATGGCCGTCGCCTCCCCGCCCCAGGCCGACTTCGACGGCCTGCCGCACCCCACGATCCTGGCCGCGTGCGCGCTGCTGGGCGTCGACGAGGTCTACGCCGCCGGCGGCGCCCAGGCCGTCGCCATGTTCGCCTACGGCACCGACGAGTGCCGCCCGGCCACCATGGTCACCGGCCCCGGCAACATCTGGGTCGCCGCCGCCAAGCGGCTGCTCAAGGGCCGCATCGGCATCGACGCCGAGGCCGGCCCGACCGAGATCGCCGTCCTCGCCGACCGCACCGCCGACCCCGCCCACGTCGCCGCCGACCTGATCAGCCAGGCCGAGCACGACCCGCTGGCCGCCTCGGTGCTCGTCACCGACTCCGAGGAGCTCGCCGACGCGGTCGAGCGTGAGCTCAAGACCCAGGTGGCCGCCACCAAGCACGTCGAGGACCGCATCCTCCCCGCCCTCGGCGGCCGCCAGTCCGGCATCGTGCTGGTCGACGGCATCGAGCAGGGCCTGGAGGTCGTCAACGCCTACGCCGCGGAGCACCTGGAGATCCAGACCGCCGACGCGGCCGCCGTCGCCGCCCGCGTGCGCAACGCCGGCGCGGTCTTCGTCGGCCCGTACGCCCCGGTCTCCCTCGGCGACTACGCCGCCGGCTCCAACCACGTGCTGCCCACCGGCGGCTGCGCGTGCCACTCCTCCGGCCTGTCCGTGCAGTCCTTCCTGCGCGGCATCCACGTCGTGGACTACACCCGCGAGGCGCTCGCCGAGGTCGCCGGGTACGTCGTCACGCTCGCCGAGGCCGAGGACCTGCCCGCGCACGGCGCGGCGGTCAAGGCGAGGTTCGACTGGAAGGTGCCGCAGAGCAAGTGACCGGCATCGACGACCTCCCCATCCGGGACGAACTGCGCGGCAAGTCCCCGTACGGCGCCCCCCAGCTCGACGTGCCCGTACGCCTGAACACCAACGAGAACCCCTACCCCCTGCCCGAGCCCCTCGTCGCCCGCATCGCCGAGCGCGTCGCCGAGGCCGCCCGGCACCTCAACCGCTACCCCGACCGGGACGCGACCGAGCTGCGCGCCGAGCTCGCCGCGTACCTCACCCGCACCGCCGGGCACGAGGTCACCCTGGCGAACGTCTGGGCGGCCAACGGCTCCAACGAGGTCATCCAGCAGCTGCTGCAGACCTTCGGCGGCCCCGGCCGCACCGCCATCGGCTTCGAGCCCTCGTACTCCATGCACGCCCTGATCTCGCGCGGCACCGGCACCGGCTGGATCTCCGGCCCGCGCCGCGACGACTTCACCATCGACGTCGAGGCCGCCGAGCGCGCCATCGCCGGGCACCGGCCCGACGTCGTCTTCGTCTGCTCGCCGAACAACCCTACGGGCACGGCCGTCGACGAGGAGACGGTCCTGCGGCTGTACGAGGCCGCACAGGCGGCCAGGCCCTCGCTGGTGGTGATCGACGAGGCGTACGGCGAGTTCAGCCACCGCCCCTCGCTGCTGCCGCTCATCGAGGGCCGCCCGAACCTGGTCGTCTCGCGGACCATGTCCAAGGCGTTCGGCGCCGCCGGGCTGCGCCTGGGCTACCTCGCCGCGCACCCCGCCGTCGTCGACGCCGTGCAGCTGGTCCGCCTGCCGTACCACCTCTCGGCCGTCACCCAGGCCACGGCCCTGGCCGCGCTGGAGCACACCGACACCCTGCTCGGCTACGTCGAACAGCTCAAGGCCGAGCGCGACCGCCTCGTCACCGAGCTGCGCGCGATGGGCTGCGAGGTGACCGACTCGGACGCCAACTTCGTCCAGTTCGGCCGCTTCGACGACAGCCACGCCGCATGGCAGGCCATCCTCGACCACGGTGTCCTGGTACGGGACAACGGCGTACCGGGGTGGCTGCGGGTGACCGCGGGCACGCCGGAGGAGAACGACGCGTTCCTGGACGCGGTCCGCGCCATTCGCAAGGAGAACAACTCATGAGCCGCGTTGGGCGCGTCGAGCGCACCACGAAGGAGACCTCCGTCCTGGTCGAGATAGACCTCGACGGCACCGGGCAGGTCGACGTGTCGACCGGGGTCGGCTTCTACGACCACATGCTCGACCAGCTCGGCCGCCACGGCCTCTTCGACCTCACGGTCAAGACCGACGGCGACCTGCACATCGACACCCACCACACCATCGAGGACACCGCCCTCGCGCTCGGCGCCGCCTTCAGGCAGGCCCTCGGCGACAAGGTGGGCATCTACCGCTTCGGCAACTGCACCGTGCCCCTGGACGAGTCCCTCGCCCAGGTCACCGTCGACCTCTCCGGCCGCCCGTACCTCGTGCACAGCGAGCCCGAGAACATGGCGCCGATGATCGGCACGTACGACACGACGATGACCCGGCACATCCTGGAGTCCTTCGTCGCCCAGGCGCAGATCGCCCTGCACGTCCACGTCCCGTACGGGCGCAACGCCCACCACATCGTGGAGTGCCAGTTCAAGGCCCTCGCCCGCGCCCTGCGCTACGCCTGCGAGCGCGACGCGCGCGCGGCCGGAATCCTGCCTTCCACGAAGGGTGCGCTGTGAACGGCCTGTCGACCGTCCTCATCGTCGTCGGCCTGTTCCTGATCGGCGGCATCATCTCGTTCTTCAAGCAGGGCATGCCCAAGGGCCTGATCGTCCTGCTGGGCATCGGCGCGGCCATGTGCCTGACCGCCGGTGCGCTGCGCATCGAAGGGCTGTGGTCATGAGCACCCCCGCGAAGGCGGCCAAGAAGGTCGTCGTCTTCGACTACGGCTTCGGCAACGTCCGCTCCGCCGAGCGGGCGCTGGCCCACGTCGGCGCGGACGTGGAGATCACCCGCGACTTCGACACCGCCATGAACGCCGACGGGCTCCTCGTCCCCGGCGTCGGCGCGTTCGCCGCCTGCATGGAGGGCCTGCGCGCCGCCCGCGGCGACTGGATCATCGGACGCCGGCTCTCCGGCGGCCGCCCGGTCATGGGCATCTGCGTCGGCATGCAGATCCTCTTCGAGCGCGGCATCGAGCACGGCGTGGAGACCGAGGGCCTCGACGAGTGGCCCGGCGTCGTCGAGCCGCTCAAGGCCCCCGTCGTCCCGCACATGGGCTGGAACACCGTCACCCCGGCCGAGGGCTCGCAGCTCTTCGCGGGCCTCGACGCCGGCACCCGGTACTACTTCGTGCACTCCTACGCGGTGCGCGAGTGGCGCCTGGAGGTCACCAACGCCAACATCCGTGCGCCCAGGGTCACGTGGGCCACGCACGGCGAGCCGTTCGTCGCCGCCGTGGAGAACGGGCCCCTGTGGGCCACCCAGTTCCACCCCGAGAAGTCCGGCGACGCCGGCGCCCAGCTGCTGACCAACTGGATCGAGACCCTGTGATGACCGATCAGCCGAAGCTCGAACTCCTGCCCGCCGTCGACGTCCGCGACGGCCAGGCCGTCCGCCTCGTCCACGGCGAGTCCGGGTCCGAGACCTCGTACGGCGACCCCCTCTCCGCGGCCCTCGCCTGGCAGCGCGCGGGTGCCGAGTGGCTGCATCTGGTCGACCTCGACGCCGCCTTCGGCACCGGCGACAACCGGGCGCAGGTGGCCGAGGTCGCCCGCTCCATGGACATCAAGGTCGAGCTGTCCGGCGGCATCCGCGACGACGCCACCCTCGCCGCCGCCCTCGCCACCGGCTGCACCCGCGTCAACCTCGGCACCGCCGCCCTGGAGACCCCCGAGTGGGTCGCCAAGGTCATCGCCGAGCACGGCGACCGCATCGCCGTTGGCCTGGACGTCCGCGGCACCACCCTGCGCGGCCGCGGCTGGACCCGCGACGGCGGCGACCTCTACGAGACCCTCGCCCGCCTCGACGCCGAGGGCTGCGCCCGCTACGTCGTCACCGACATCGCCAAGGACGGCACCCTCCAGGGCCCCAACCTGGAGCTGCTGAAGAACGTCTGCGCGGCAACCGACCGGCCGGTCGTCGCCTCCGGCGGCGTCTCCTCCCTTGACGATCTGCGTGCGCTCGCCACCCTGGTACCTCAGGGGGTCGAAGGCGCCATCGTCGGCAAGGCCCTCTACGCCAAGGCGTTCACCTTGGAAGAGGCCCTGGAGGCAGTGTCCGTATGAGCGAATCCCCCGCCCCGCGGCGCGTGCAGACAGACAGCTCCTGGGAGGAGTCGATCGGCTTCGCGCGTGCCGTGGCGGTGGGGGACCGGGTGCTCGTCGCCGGGACCATGCCGCTGGTGGGCGGCGTGCTGCACGGCGAAGGCGATCCCTACGAGCAGACGCTGGCCGCCTTCGGCAACGCCCTGGACGCGCTGAAGCGCTTCGGCCTCGGGCCCGAGTCGGTCGTCCGCACCCGGATGTACATCACCCACGCGCGGGACGTGGACGCGGTCGGCCGCGCCCACAAGGAGCTCTTCGACACCGTCCGGCCGGTCGCGACCCTCGTCGTGGTCTCCGGGTTCGTCGACTCGCGCGTCCTGGTGGAAGTAGAAGTAGAAGCCTTCCAAGGAGATCCGGCGTGACCCTCGCCGTCCGAGTCATCCCCTGCCTGGACGTGGACAACGGCCGCGTCGTCAAGGGCGTCAATTTCCAGAACCTGCGCGATGCGGGCGACCCCGTCGAGATGGCCGCCGTCTACGGCCGGGAGGGCGCCGACGAGCTGACCTTCCTCGACATCACCGCCTCGTCCGGCAACCGCGAGACCACCTACGACGTGGTCCGCCGCACGGCCGAGCAGGTCTTCATCCCGCTGACCGTCGGCGGCGGCGTGCGCACCGCCGACGACGTCGACAAGCTGCTGCGCGCCGGCGCCGACAAGGTCGGCGTCAACACCGCCGCGATCGAGCGGCCCGACCTGATCCGCGAGATCGCCGAGCGCTTCGGCCGCCAGGTCCTGGTGCTGTCGGTCGACGCGCGCCGCACCCCGTCCGGCTCCTTCGAGGTCACCACGCACGGCGGCCGCCGCGGCACCGGCCTGGACGCCGTGGAGTGGGCGCACCGGGCGGCGGAGCTGGGCGCCGGCGAGATCCTGCTGAACTCCATGGATGCCGACGGCACCCGCAACGGCTACGACACCGAGATGATCACGGCGGTGCGCCGCCACGTCTCGGTGCCGGTCATCGCCAGCGGCGGCGCCGGCAAGCTCGCGGACTTCGCCCCGGCCGTCGCCGCGGGCGCGGACGCGGTCCTGGCCGCGTCGGTGTTCCACTTCGGCGACCTGCGCATCCCGGACGTGAAGGCGGCCCTCGGCGCGGCGGGCCACCCGGTGCGTTAGCCCCGCGGGGCTTTCGTCCTCAATCGCCGGACGGGCTGGAAAATCCAGCCCGTCCGGCGATTGAGGACCGGGGTCCGGGGCGGAGCCCCGGTTTCGGGACCCGCCCCCATCCGCCCCTAGTCCCGGATCAGCAGGAACACGGCCCCCGCCACCAGCGCCAGGACGATCGCGCCCACCCCGTACGCCGGCCGGTTCTCCCGCAGCACCGGCAGGTGGTGGTCCACCGAGTACCGCCCCGGCCCGGTCAGGGCCAAAGCGGTGGCCGACAAGGCGACCAAAAGGGTGAATTCGACGCCCTTCGGCAGGAAGAACCCGCCGTCCCATGTCACACCCAGTGCGTTGACCATCGTGCCCAGCACCGCCGCGGCCGCCAGCGGCGTCAGCAGCCCCAGGGCGAGCCCCAGGCCGCCCAGCGTCTCGCTGAGCCCGGCGACGACGGCCATCGCCTTCGGCGCCGGATAGCCGAGGGCGGCGAAGCCCTTCGCGACGCCGTCGATCCCCGGCCCGTCGAACCAGCCGAACAGCTTCTGCGTGCCGTGCCCCACCATGATGATGCCGAGCATGAGGCGCAGCAGCAGGAGCCCCAGCGAGACGCCCGTCCCCACCCCTGCCGGTGGGGGCGCCGGCCCGCCACGGTCGCCATAGGCATAGGTTCCGCTACGGTGAGTCATGATGGGCACCTTTCTCCGGATCCCTGGATTCCTGGATCCCTCCGGGACGGGCCCCCGAGCCTCTAGATTCCCAGTGTCCCCTTCTGCAGCTTCGCCAGCGCGTCCTCGCCGCCCTCCAGCTCCACCGCGGCGACCTCTTGGCGGCCGAAGGCGAAAAGGGTCAGCTCCCCGGGCTCCCCGGTGACCGTGACCACGGGCGTGCCCCGGCGGGCGACCGCCGTGCGGCCGTCGGGCCGGCGCAGCACCAGCCCCACCGGCGCCCTGCGCCCCAGCAGCCGCGCCGTACGCTCCAGGCGGCTCCACAGTGCGTCGGCGAAGACCGGGTCCAGGGTGCGCGCCGACCACTCGGGCTGGGCGCGGCGCACGTCCTCGGTGTGGACGAAGAACTCGACGGTGTTGGCCGCCTCGTCGACCTGCTTGAGGGCGTACGGCGACAGGCGCGGCGGGCCGGTGCGGATGAGCTGGATCAGCTCCTCGTACGGTTTCGCCGCGAATTCCGCCTGCACTCGCTCCAGGCGGGCCGCCAGCGGCTTGAAGACGATGCCGGCGGCCGCGTCGGAGCGCCGCTCGCGCACCACGACGTGCGCGGCCAGATCGCGGGAGCGCCAGCCGGCGCACAGCGTGGGCGCGTTGGGGCCCACGGTCTCCAACAGGTCGGCGAGGAGCAGACGTTCGCGCTGGGCGTGAGTTGACATGGCGTCAGCCTACGGCTGCGCCCCCTGGCGGGGCCACGCCCACCGGGGCCAGGCGTGTTGGCGTCCCCGGCGGCAAGCCGCGACCGCGGCCCCCGGCCGGCGGCGACGAGGCAGAATGGGGCCATGACCGGCAACGCCCGACCTTCCGGCCCCACGGCCCGCTCCGCTCTCGACCCCGCCATCGCCGCCCGCCTCAAGCGCAGCGCCGACGGCCTGGTCCCCGCCATCGCCCAGCAGTACGACACCGGTGAGGTGCTCATGCTCGGCTGGATGGACGACGAGGCACTGCACCGCACCCTCACCACCGGCCGCTGCACCTACTGGAGCCGCAGCCGCCGGGAGTACTGGGTCAAGGGCGACACCTCCGGGCACGCGCAGCACGTGAAGTCCGTGGCCCTGGACTGCGACGGGGACACCCTCCTGGTGAAGGTCGACCAGGTCGGCCCGGCGTGCCACACGGGCACCCGCACCTGCTTCGATGCCGACAGCCTCCCGCTGGGACAGTAGGCTCCGCTGCCATGGCTGCCACGTCCGCATCTGTCGCCCACGGGTCCGGCGGGGATGTCACCCCCGACGCCGACACCTTCCGCACGCTGGCGAAGGGCCGCCGGGTCATCCCGGTCACCCGCCGCTTCCTCGTCGACGGGGACACGCCTGTCGGCCTCTACCGCAAGCTCGCCGCCGAACGGCCCGGAACGTTCCTCCTGGAATCCGCGGAGAACGGCCGGACCTGGTCCCGCTACTCCTTCATCGGCGTCCGCAGCGCCGCCACCCTCACCGTGCGCGAGGGGGAGGCCCACTGGCTGGGCACCCCGCCCGTGGGCGTGCCCACCACGGGCGACCCGCTGGCCGCCCTGCGGGCCACCGTGCAGGCCCTGCACACCCCGCGCGACCTCATCGAGGGCGTCGGACTGCCGCCCTTCACCGGCGGCATGGTGGGGTACCTCGGCTACGACGTCGTGCGCCGCCTGGAGCGGATCGGCGAGCACCCCGGCGGTGCCGACGGCCTGGACCTGCCCGAGCTGACCATGCTGCTCACCTCCGACCTCGCCGTCCTCGACCACTGGAACGGCACGGTCCTGCTGATCGCCAACGCGATCAACCACAACGACCTGTCGACGGGCGTCGACGAGGCGTACGCCGACGCCGTCGCGCGCCTCGACGCGATGGCCGCCGACCTGTGCCGCCCGGTCCCCACCGAGCCCACCGCCCTGCCGCCCTCGGAGCTGCCGGAGTACACCGCCCGCTGGGGCGGCCCCGACTACATGGCGGCCGTGGACGACATCAAGGAGCGCATCCGCGCGGGCGAGGCGTTCCAGGTCGTGCCCTCGCAGCGGTTCGAGACCCCCTGCACGGCCTCCGCGCTGGACGTCTACCGCGTGCTGCGGGCGACGAACCCGAGCCCGTACATGTACCTGTTCCGGTTCGACGGGTTCGACGTCGTCGGCTCCAGCCCCGAGGCGCTGGTCAAGGTCGAGGACGGGCGGGCGATGGTGCACCCCATCGCCGGCACCCGCCCGCGCGGGGCCACCCCGCAGGAGGACGCGGCGCTCGCCGAGGAGCTCCTGGCCGATCCCAAGGAGCGCGCCGAGCACCTGATGCTCGTCGACCTCGGCCGCAACGACCTCGGCCGGGTCTGCCGGCCCGGCAGCGTCGAGGTCGTCGACTTCATGGCGATCGAGCGCTACAGCCACGTGATGCACATCGTCTCCACCGTCACGGGCCGGCTCGCCGAAGGCCGCACGGCCTTCGACGTGCTCACCGCCTGCTTCCCGGCGGGCACCCTCTCGGGGGCGCCCAAGCCCCGCGCCATGCAGATCATCGAGGAGCTGGAGCCCACCCGGCGCGGCCTCTACGGCGGCTGCGTCGGCTACCTCGACTTCGCGGGGGACTCCGACACCGCCATCGCCATCCGCACCGCGCTCCTGCGCGACGGCACCGCCTACGTCCAGGCGGGCGCCGGCGTCGTCGCCGACTCCGACCCCGCCGCCGAGGACGCCGAATGCCGCAACAAGGCGGCGGCCGTCCTCAGGGCGGTGAACACGGCGAACCGCCTCGGCCGGCCCGGGCGCTAGAGCGGACGTGACCCACGGGGACGTACGGCCGACGTACGCCCCCGTGGGCACGGCCCCCGGCCGACAGGGGATAGTGGTACCCGTGAGCGCAGCCGTACCCCACCCCCGCACCGCCGCCGCCCCGCACTCGACGGGTGGCGCCCGACGCAGCGTCGCCGTCGCCCTCCTGCTGAGCGCGGCCGGCGCCGCGCTCGTCCTGCTGGCCGGCGGCCGCACCTGGTCCGAGGGCACCGCCCCCGTCGCCGAGGGCAGCAGCATCCCGGAGCACGCCAGCGGCCAGGACGTCACCGCCCTGCCCGGCGCGCTGGCCATCGTCGCCCTCGCCGCCCTCGTCGCCGTCTTCGCCGTGCGCGGCGCCGGCCGCACGCTGGTGTCCGCGCTGCTCGCCCTGAGCGGCGCCGGCATCGTCGCCGCCGCGCTCACCGGCGCCGGCGACACCGCCGCGCTGGAGGAGAAGGCCGCCAAGGTCTCCGGCCTCACCCGCGCCTCCATCGAGAACGTCGGCCACACCGCCTGGCCCTGGGTCGCCGTCGCCGGCGGCGTGCTGCTGCTCCTGGCCGGACTGCTCGCCCTGCGCTACGGCCGGCACTGGCCGGCCATGTCCGGCCGCTACGAGCGCGAGGGCGCGCCCCGCGCCCGCCGCACCCGGACCGCCCCCGACCCGGACCGCCCCGAGGAGCTGTGGAAGGCCCTGGACCGCGGCGAGGATCCCACCGGCGGAACGAGCCGGTGACACACGGCCAACCCCGGCGCACGGCGGCCCGGGGCGTCGGGGACAATGGCCCCGAGCGATCTCTGCGCCCGCAGGCGCGTCACAGCAACGAGGAGTCAACTCATGTCGGCTAGCGACCACGGCCACACCCCTGCCGCCTGGACCGGCGTCACCATCGCCTTCATCGGCTTCTGCATCTCGGGCGCGTTCGTCGTGATGGCGAAGCCCGTCGGCTTCTGGGCCGGGATGGTCGTGGTCGCCCTCGGCGGCGTCGTCGGTCTGATCATGCGCTCCATGGGCATGGGCCAGGCCCCCAAGAGCGCCTCGAAGCCCCAGGCGCAGAGGGCCTGACCCCCTCCTTCCCCCGCCTAGGCGCAGCCCGGGCCCGTACGGTCGTCAGAACACGGGCCCTGAGCTGCGCCTTCGTGCTTTCCGGCCGACACTCGGCTGTGTGAGCGCTCCTGCCCGCGGCCCGCGCCGCGCCCGTACGACCGCCCGGTGCGCCGGGCTGGCCGCGCCGCTGGGCGTGGCGGCCGGCCTCGGCGCGGCCGTCGCGTGGGTCGCCGTCGTGGACCCCAACCGGCCCGGCCGCTACCCCGCCTGCCCGCTGCTGCACTGGACGGGCCTGTACTGCCCCGGCTGCGGCGGCCTGCGCGGCCTGCACGCGCTGGCGCACGGCGACCTCGTCACCGCGCTGGGCGCCAACGCCCTGGCCGTCGCCGGGTATGCCGTCTTCGCCGTGCTCTGGGGGGCGTGGCTGGTCCGGGCAGTACGGACGGGTGGGGGTATGCCGGTCGATTTGCGGGCAAAACACTGGTGGGTGCTGGCGGGGATCGTCCTCGCCTTCACGACCGTGCGGAACCTCCCGTTCGGGGCCGCGCTGGCGCCCTGAGGAGTTACTCGCGGGTTCGGACGACGGGAACCTGCGTCAACCGGATGCGAAACCTTCGCCCTCCGGCAAGTACCATCGCAGTTGCCTGGTGGGTTCGTGCCGAGCCGCACCAGTCCAGACCAGCCGAGTCCGGAAGGGGGCCGCTCGCGTGAGTGTGCTCGACGAGATCATCGACGGAGTCCGTGCCGACCTCGCGGAACGGCAGGCGCGCGTCAGCCTCG
Source organism: Streptomyces sichuanensis (assembly GCF_020328095.1). Classification (NCBI taxonomy): domain Bacteria; kingdom Bacillati; phylum Actinomycetota; class Actinomycetes; order Kitasatosporales; family Streptomycetaceae; genus Streptomyces; species Streptomyces sichuanensis. The sequence continues at coordinate 34,072 of NZ_JAIXMK010000012.1, read as the reverse complement.
ACGAGCTCAAGGAGCGCGCGGCCAAGGCTCCGCAGGCCCGCGACGGCGCCGCCGCCCTGCGCGGCGAGAACGTCAGCGTGATCTGCGAGGTCAAGCGGTCCAGCCCCTCCAAGGGCGCCCTCGCGGCCATCGCCGACCCGGCCGGCCTCGCCGCCGACTACGAGGCGGGCGGCGCGGCCGTCATCAGCGTCCTCACGGAGCAGCGGCGCTTCGGCGGCTCGCTCGCCGACCTGGAGGCCGTCCGCGCCAAGGTCGACATCCCGATCCTGCGCAAGGACTTCATCGTCACCGCCTACCAGCTGTGGGAGGCGCGGGCCTACGGAGCCGACCTCGCCCTGCTGATCGTCGCCGCGCTGGAGCAGGAGGCCCTCGTCTCCCTCATCGAGCGGGCCGAGTCCATCGGGCTCACCCCGCTGGTCGAGGTGCACGACGAGGAGGAGGTGCAGCGCGCGGTGGACGCCGGCGCCCGCATCATCGGCGTCAACGCCCGCAACCTCAAGACCCTGGAGGTCGACCGCGGCACCTTCGCCCGCGTCGCCCCCGAGATCCCGGACGGCATCATCAAGATCGCCGAATCCGGCGTGCGCGGCCCGCACGACCTCATCGCCTACGCCAACGAGGGCGCCGACGCCGTGCTGGTGGGCGAGTCCCTGGTCACCGGCCGTGACCCCAAGGGCGCCGTCGCCGACCTCGTCGCCGCCGGGGCCCACCCGGCCCTGCGGCAGCACGGACGGGGCTGACCGAGCCATGAGGGCGTACGCGCGTCTGGCCCGGGGGTGCCGCCCCCGGGGCTGCCGTGCGCCCGCGCGCCGCATACTCGGGCGGCGCGTGCGGTACCACATCGGCTGTGAGCCGGGCCAGATCAACGGGATGCGATGGCGCCGCAGCGCCGAGCTGTAGCTTCCCGTCATCGCCGGGTGCAGCGCCGTCGCCCCTCCCGCCGTGCGGCAGGAGGTGGCCACCGGCGGCGGGCGTTCGCGTCCGACCGCCCGCCCGTCACCCGGATCGCCCACAGATCCGCATGAGGAGTACCTCCGTGTCCTCTGACTTCTTCGTCCCCGACCCCGAGGGATCGGTACCCACCGCCACCGGCTACTTCGGCGCGTTCGGCGGCAAGTTCATCCCCGAGGCGCTCGTCGCCGTCGTCGACGAGGTCGCCGCCGAGTACGAGAAGGCCAAGGCCGACCCCGCCTTCGCCGCCGAGCTCAACGACCTGATGGTCAACTACACCGGCCGTCCCAGCGCCCTCACCGAGGTGCCGCGGTTCGCCGGACACGCGGGCGGCGCCCGCGTCTTCCTCAAGCGCGAGGACCTCAACCACACCGGCTCACACAAGATCAACAACGTGCTGGGCCAGGCGCTGCTCACCAAGCGCATGGGCAAGACCCGCGTCATCGCCGAGACCGGCGCCGGGCAGCACGGCGTGGCCACCGCCACCGCCTGCGCCCTCTTCGGCCTCGAATGCACCATCTACATGGGCGAGGTCGACACCCAGCGACAGGCGCTCAACGTCGCCCGCATGCGGATGCTCGGCGCCGAGGTCATCGCCGTGAAGTCCGGCAGCCGCACCCTCAAGGACGCCATCAACGAGGCGTTCCGCGACTGGGTCGCCAACGTCGACCGCACCCACTACCTCTTCGGCACGGTCGCCGGCCCGCACCCCTTCCCGGCGCTGGTCCGCGACTTCCACCGCGTCATCGGCGTGGAGGCCCGCCGCCAGATCCTGGAGCGCGCCGGCCGGCTGCCGGACGCGGCCGTCGCCTGCGTCGGCGGCGGCTCCAACGCCATCGGCCTCTTCCACGCCTTCATCCCCGACGAGGGCGTCCGGCTGATCGGCTGCGAGCCGGGCGGCCACGGCGTCGAGAGCGGCGAGCACGCGGCCACCCTCACCGCCGGCACCCCCGGCATCCTGCACGGCTCCCGCAGCTACGTCCTGCAGGACGAGGACGGCCAGATCACCGAGCCGTACTCCATCTCCGCGGGCCTCGACTACCCGGGCATCGGCCCCGAGCACTCCTACCTCAAGGACATCGGCCGCGCCGAGTACCGCGCCGTCACCGACGACGACGCCATGCAGGCCCTGCGCCTGCTCTCGCGCACCGAGGGCATCATCCCGGCCATCGAGAGCGCCCACGCGCTGGCCGGCGCCCTGGAGCTCGGCCGCGAGCTCGGCAAGGACGGGCTGATCCTGGTCAACCTCTCCGGCCGCGGCGACAAGGACATGGACACGGCGGCCCGCTACTTCGGGCTGTACGACAACGACGCCGAGGGGGCCGAGTGATGGCGGGCAACATCGAACTGCTGAACTCGGTCCTGGCCGCGGCCGCGTCCGAGAACCGCGCCGCGCTCGTCGGCTACCTCCCCGCGGGCTTCCCCACGGTCGCCGACGGCGTACGGGCCATCACGGCCATGCTCGACGGCGGTTGCGACGTCGTCGAGGTCGGCCTGCCGCACAGTGACCCGGTCCTGGACGGCCCGGTCATCCAGACCGCCGACGACATCGCCCTGCGCGGCGGCATCAAGATCACCGACGTCCTCCGCACGGTCAGGGAGGCGCACGAGATCACCGGCGCGCCCGTCCTGGTGATGACCTACTGGAACCCGGTCGACGCCTACGGCGTGGAGCGCTTCGCGGCCGACCTCGCGGCAGCGGGCGGCGCGGGCTGCATCCTGCCCGACCTGCCGGTCGAGGAGTCCGAGGTCTGGCGCAAGGCCGCCGAACAGCACGGCCTGGCCACGGTGTTCGTGGTCGCGCCGAGCAGCCGCGACGACCGCCTCGCCAAGATCACGGCAGCGGGCAGCGGCTTCGTCTACGCCGCCTCCCTGATGGGCGTGACGGGCACGCGGGAGTCGGTCGGCCAGGAGGCCCAGGACCTGGTCCGCCGCACCCGCGCCGTGACGTCGCTGCCGGTGTGCGTCGGCCTCGGCGTCTCCAACGCCGAACAGGCGGCCCAGGTCGCCCAGTTCGCCGACGGAGTCATCGTCGGCTCGGCCTTCGTCAAGCGGCTGCTGGACGCCTCCGACCTGGACAGCGGCCTCGCCGCGGTCCGCGCCCTGGCGGGCGAACTGGCAGAGGGCGTACGCAAGCGCGCGTAACTCTTTTGAAGGAAACGACGGCCGGGGGTGCGCTGGTGCGCACCCCCGGTTCGTTGTACCGGGACGTGAGCCAGAAGAACAGCGACGGAAAGCGCAGCGCCCGCGAGCGCCTGCAGGAACAGCGCCAGCGGGAGGAGTCCCGGGCCAAGCGCAAGCGGACCCTGATCGCGGGCGTCGTGGTGGTGGCGGTCCTCGGCGCGGGCGCCGGCATCGCGGCCCTGGTGGCAGGCTCCACGAGCGGCAAGGACAACAAGCGCAAGACGTCCGGCCCGGTCGTCGCCCCCCGGGGCGCGACGGGCAAGGACGACCTCGCCATCCCGGTGGGCGACCAGTCCGCCAAGGCCACCCTGGTCGTCTACGAGGACTTCCGCTGCCCCGGCTGCGGCCAGTTCGAGAACGGCTTCCGCGACACCATCCACGACCTGCAGAACAAGCGCCAGCTCAAGGCCGAGTACCACCTGGTCGCCCTGATCGACAAGAACCTCCACGGCACCGGCTCCGTCAACGCCGCCAACGCCGCGGCCTGTGCCCAGGACGCCGGCAAGTTCCTCGCCTACCACGACGAGCTCTACAAGAACCAGCCGCCGGAGACCGACGACGCCTACGGCAAGAAGGCGAAGCTGCTGGAACTGGCCGGCAGGATCGACGGCCTGAAGACCCCGGCCTTCGAGAAGTGCCTCAACGACGGCACCCACGACAGCTGGGTCCAGAAGTCCCAGGACAACTTCAGCACCTCGGGCCTGCGCGGCACCCCCACGGTCGTCCTCAACGGCAAGAGCCTCTACGACGACCCGACGAAGCCGCTGACGCCGGAGAAGTTCCGGCAACTGGTGGCGGAGGCGCAGAAGTAGCGGAGGGGTACGTTCCGTAATGTCGGTGGCCAGAACAGCAGCCCCTCCCTGGCCTTCCACGGAGTGAAGGGCGTGGTCGAGGAGATGCCGGACGCCATCGTCCGCAAGATCCTTATGCGGTGCGGGCCTACCGTGAGTAAAGGGGGGCGGGGCGGCCGCTCTGGGACTCGGCGGCGGCACAGGGTAGGTTCGTAGCTGTCATGGAACTCGCATACATCCCCAGCCCCTCGACCGGGGTGGTCTATCTCGGACCGATCCCGCTGCGCGGCTATGCCTTCTGCATCATCATCGGCGTCTTCGTCGCCGTCTGGCTCGGCAACAAGCGCTGGATCGCCCGCGGCGGCCGGGCCGGGACCGTGGCCGACATCGCCGTGTGGGCGGTGCCCTTCGGGCTCGTCGGCGGGCGGCTCTACCACGTGATCACCGACTACGAGCTGTACTTCGGCTCGGGGCGGAACTGGGTGGACGCCTTCAAGATCTGGGAAGGCGGCCTCGGCATCTGGGGCGCCGTCGCGCTCGGCGCGGTCGGGGCGTGGATCGGGTGCCGGCGCCGGGGGATCCCGCTGCCGGCCTACGCGGACGCCATCGCGCCCGGCATCGCCCTCGCCCAGGCCATCGGGCGCTGGGGCAACTGGTTCAACCAGGAGCTCTACGGCAAGGCCACCGACCTGCCGTGGGCGCTGAAGATCGACGCGGACCCGGCCATCGGGCGCGTCGCCGGTACGTACCACCCGACGTTCCTCTACGAGTCGCTGTGGTGCCTGGGCGTCGCCGCCCTGGTGATCTTCGCCGACCGGAAGTTCCGGCTCGGGCACGGGCGGGCCTTCGCCCTCTACGTCGCCGCCTACACCGTCGGGCGCTTCTGGACCGAGTACCTCCGCGTCGACGAGGCCCATCACGTGCTCGGCCTGCGGCTCAACGGGTGGACCTCGATCCTGGTCTTCCTCGCCGCCGTGGCCTACATCGTGATCTCCGCCAAGCGGGTCCCCGGGCGGGAGACCGTCGTGGAGCCGGCCGCCGATGCGGACGCGGGCGCGGATGCGGGCGCGGATGCACATGCGGTTGCGGATGCCGGGAACAAGGCCGTCAAGGCCGCCAAGCCCGCCAAGCCTGCCGAGCCTGCCAAGTCTGCCGAGCCCGCCAAGCCGGCCGCGGCCAAGCCCGCCGCGGCCAAGCCCGCCGGTGCCAAGCCCGAGGACTCCTCCTCCGGCAGCACCAAGAAGCTCTGACGCACAGCGGCACCCCTGCGTCACCCCGGCCCCCACGGCTCGTCCGTGGGGGCCGGTTTTCTTTCCCGGTTTCCTCCTCCGCCCGGGAATTTTCCGGAGCCCGCCGCAAAACCGCAGGTCAGAGAGGTAAGTTCGGCCTTCCTTGCTGGCAGGGCACCCGTGTTCGTGCGTACCTTCGGATCTCAGAGGGGTGGGGCGTCGGGCCCGTGCCCCTGGGGAAGGGAGCGTTCGGAGAATGGCTGTCCTGGATACGGCCGCGGCGACACACGCCGCCCACCGTGACAATCACACGCACCGCGACGTGAACGGCGGCTGGCTGCGCCCCGCCGTGTTCGGTGCCATGGACGGACTCGTCTCCAACGTGGCCTTGATGACGGGTGTGGCCGGTGGCACCGCCTCCTCGGAGGCGATCGTCATAGCCGGCCTCGCCGGCCTGGCCGCTGGAGCGTTCTCCATGGCGGCCGGCGAGTACACCTCGGTCGCCTCGCAGCGCGAGCTCGTCCTCGCCGAGCTGGACGTCGAGCGGCGCGAGCTGCGCAAGCACCCGGTGGACGAGCTGCAGGAGCTGGCGGCGCTGTACGAGTCGCGCGGCGTCGAGCCGAAGCTGGCCCGCGAGGTCGCCCGGCAGCTGTCGAAGGACCCCGAGCAGGCGCTGGAGATCCACGCCCGCGAGGAACTCGGCATCGACCCCTCCGACCTGCCCTCTCCCACGGTCGCCGCCGCCTCCTCCTTCGGTTCGTTCGCGCTGGGTGCCCTGCTGCCGGTCCTGCCCTATCTGCTGGGTGCCACCGAGCTGTGGCCTGCGGTGCTGCTGGCGCTGCTGGGACTGTTCGCCTGCGGCGCCGTCGTGGCGCGGGTGACGGCCCGGTCGTGGTGGTTCAGCGGGCTGCGCCAGCTGGTGCTCGGCGGTGCCGCGGCGGGTGTGACGTACCTCCTCGGTATTGCCTTCGGCACGGCTGTCGGGTAATTCTTATGCGGGCTGCCGCATAACGCACGCGTTTCTGCGCGGTTTCAGGCCCTGAGTGGCCGGGCACAATCCGGAAGCGCAGCGGGCAACGCCGCCCGCGTCCCGCTTTTCCTTCCGGTGCGGCCGGGCCTGGTGATCCCATGGTTCCCGGAGCGCCTCACCGCAACGTCCGGCAGCCATCCGGCCGCCGTCCGGTGGCCGCATGTGTCCACATGGTGGAATGTGTCTTCCATATTCTGGAGAACGCTTCATCCTGTAGCTCACACCACTCGCACCACCTTTCGCACCACCTTCTTCAGCAGAGGGCCAGCGTCGTCCCTCGGCACATGCATCACGACATGACTGCCAGACGACGACGGGAGCGCCGATGCGCCACGCATCCCACCCCGCCCCGCAGGGGATGTACGACCCTCGCAACGAGCACGACGCCTGTGGCGTGGGCTTCGTCGCGACTCTCACCGGCGAGGCGAGCCACGCGCTCGTCGAACAGGCGCTCACCGTCCTGCGCAACATGGAGCACCGCGGCGCCACCGGCTCGGACCCCGACTCGGGCGACGGCGCCGGCATCCTCCTGCAGGTCCCGGACGCCTTCCTGCGCGAGAGCGTGGACTTCACCCTCCCGGCCGCCGGCTCCTACGCCGTCGGCATCGGCTTCCTGCCCGCCGAGCCCGCGGACGCGGCCGGCGCCGTCTCGCACATCGAGACGATCGCCGCCGAAGAGGGCCTGGCCGTCCTCGGCTGGCGCGAGGTCCCCGTCGCCCCCGAGCTCCTCGGCGCCGGCGCCCGGGCCACCATGCCCGCCTTCCGCCAGCTGTTCGTGGCGGACACCGACGGCGAGGCGACCGGCCTCGTCCTCGACCGCAAGGCATTCGCCCTGCGCAAGCGCGCCGAGCGCGAGGCGGACACGTACTTCCCCTCGCTGTCCTCCCGGACCATCGTCTACAAGGGCATGCTCACCACCGGGCAGCTGGAGCCGTTCTTCCCGGACCTCTCCGACCGCCGCTGCGCCACCGCCATCGCGCTGGTCCACTCCCGCTTCTCCACCAACACCTTCCCCAGCTGGCCGCTCGCCCACCCGTACCGCTTCGTCGCCCACAACGGCGAGATCAACACGGTCAAGGGCAACCGCAACTGGATGCGCGCCCGCGAGTCCCAGCTGGCCAGCGAGCTGTTCGGCCCGGACCGGGACCTGGACCGCCTCTTCCCCGTCTGCACCCCCGACGCCTCCGACTCCGCCTCCTTCGACGAGGTCCTGGAGCTGCTCCACCTCGGCGGGCGCTCCCTGCCGCACAGCGTGCTGATGATGATCCCCGAGGCATGGGAGAACCACGCCTCCATGGACCCCGCCCGGCGCGCCTTCTACCAGTACCACTCCACCCTGATGGAGCCCTGGGACGGACCGGCCTGCGTCACCTTCACCGACGGCACCCTCGTCGGCGCCGTCCTCGACCGCAACGGCCTGCGCCCCGGCCGCTACTGGGTCACCGACGACGGCCTCGTCGTGCTCTCCTCCGAGGTCGGCGTCCTCGACATCGACCCCGCCAAGGTCGTCCGCAAGGGCCGCCTGCAGCCCGGCAAGATGTTCCTCGTCGACACCGAGGGCCACCGCATCATCGAGGACGACGAGATCAAGGCCGCCCTCGCCGCCGAGCAGCCCTACCGGGAGTGGCTGGAAGCCGGCCTCATCGACCTGGCCGACCTCCCCGAGCGCGAGCACATCGTGCACACCCACGCCTCGGTCACCCGCCGCCAGCAGACCTTCGGCTACACCGAGGAAGAGCTGCGCGTCATCCTCGCCCCGATGGCGAAGTCCGGCGCCGAGCCCATCGGATCGATGGGCACCGATTCCCCCATCGCCGCGCTCTCCGAGCGGCCCCGCCTGCTCTTCGACTACTTCACCCAGCTCTTCGCGCAGGTCACCAACCCGCCGCTGGACGCCATCCGCGAGGAGCTCGTCACCTCGCTCGTCTCCTCCCTCGGCCCGCAGCGCAACCTGCTCGACCCGACCGCCGCGTCCTGTCGCAGCGTGACCCTCCCCTTCCCGGTCATCGACAACGACGAGCTGGCCAAGCTCATCCACATCAACGCCGACGGCGACCTGCCGGGCCTGAAGGCCGCCACCCTCTCCGGCCTCTACCGCGTCTCCGGCGGCGGCGAGGCCCTGGCCGCGCGCCTGACGGCGATGTGCGCCGAGGCCGACGCCGCCATCGCCGGCGGCGCCCGCCTCATCGTGCTCTCCGACCGTCACTCCGACGCCGAGCACGCCCCCATCCCCTCCCTGCTGCTGACCTCGGCCATCCACCACCACCTCATCCGCACCAAGCAGCGCACCCAGGTGGGCCTGCTGGTCGAGGCCGGTGACGTCCGCGAGGTCCACCACGTCGCGCTGCTCATCGGCTACGGCGCGGCGGCGGTCAACCCCTACCTGGCCATGGAGTCCGTGGAGGACCTCGTCCGCGCAGGGACGTTCCTGCCGGACCTGGCCCCCGAGGACGCCATCCGCAACCTCATCAAGGCGCTCGGCAAGGGCGTCCTGAAGGTCATGTCCAAGATGGGCATCTCCACCGTCGCCTCCTACCGCGGTGCCCAGGTCTTCGAGGCCGTCGGCCTCGACGAGACCTTCGTGGACACCTACTTCCACGGCACCGCCACCAAGATCGGCGGCGCCGGCCTGGACGTCGTCGCCCGTGAGGTCGCGGCCCGGCACGCCAAGGCGTACCCCGCCACCGGCATCCCCGCCAGCCACCGCCGCCTCGACATCGGCGGCGAGTACCAGTGGCGCCGCGAGGGCGAGCCGCACCTGTTCGACCCCGACACCGTCTTCCGGCTCCAGCACTCCACCCGCGCCCGCCGCTACGACATCTTCAAGCAGTACACGCAGCGCGTGGACGAGCAGTCCGAGCGCCTGATGACCCTGCGCGGCCTGTTCTCCTTCAAGAGCGACCGCACCCCCGTCCCCCTCGACGAGGTCGAACCCGTCAGCGCCATCGTCAAGCGCTTCTCCACCGGCGCCATGTCGTACGGCTCCATCTCCCAGGAGGCGCACGAGACGCTCGCCATCGCCATGAACCGGCTGGGCGCCAAGTCCAACACCGGTGAGGGCGGCGAGGACCCCGAGCGCCTCTACGACCCCACGCGCCGCTCCAGCATCAAGCAGGTGGCGTCCGGCCGCTTCGGCGTCACCAGCGAGTACCTCGTCAACTCCGACGACATCCAGATCAAGATGGCCCAGGGCGCCAAGCCCGGCGAGGGCGGCCAGCTGCCCGGCCACAAGGTCTACCCCTGGGTCGCGAAAACCCGGCACTCCACCCCCGGCGTCGGCCTGATCTCACCGCCCCCGCACCACGACATCTACTCCATCGAGGACCTCGCCCAGCTCATCCACGACCTCAAGAACGCCAACCCCGCCGCCCGCATCCACGTGAAGCTGGTGTCCGAGGTCGGCGTCGGCACGGTCGCGGCGGGCGTCTCCAAGGCCCACGCCGACGTCGTCCTCATCTCCGGCCACGACGGCGGCACCGGCGCCTCCCCGCTGACCTCCCTCAAGCACGCGGGCGGCCCCTGGGAGCTCGGCCTCGCCGAGACCCAGCAGACCCTGCTGCTCAACGGCCTGCGCGATCGCATCGTCGTGCAGACCGACGGCCAGCTCAAGACCGGCCGCGACGTGATCGTCGCCGCCCTCCTGGGCGCCGAGGAGTTCGGCTTCGCGACCGCACCCCTGGTCGTCTCCGGCTGCGTCATGATGCGCGTCTGCCACCTGGACACCTGCCCCGTCGGCATCGCCACCCAGAACCCGGTCCTGCGCGAGCGCTTCAACGGCAAGGCCGAATTCGTCGTCAACTTCTTCGAGTTCATCGCCGAGGAGGTCCGCGAGATCCTCGCCGAGCTGGGCTTCCGCACCCTGGAGGAGGCCGTCGGCCACGCCGAACTCCTCGACACCAGCAAGGCCGTGACCCACTGGAAGGCCCAGGGCCTCGACCTCGCCCCCCTGCTGCACGTGCCGGACCTGCCCGCCGGGGCCGCCCGCCACCGCACCACCGCACAGGACCACGGCCTGGCCAAGGCGCTCGACAACCAGCTGATCAAGCTCGCCGCCGACGCCCTCAACACCGTCGGCGCCGAGGCCCCCCAGCCCGTCCGCGCCCAGCTGCCCATCCGCAACATCAACCGCACCGTCGGCACCATGCTCGGCCACGAGGTGACCAAGAAGTACGGCGGCGCCGGACTCCCCGACGACACCGTCGACATCACCTTCACCGGCTCCGCCGGCCAGTCCTTCGGCGCCTTCCTGCCGCGCGGCGTCACCCTGCGCCTGGAGGGCGACGCCAACGACTACGTCGGCAAGGGCCTCTCCGGCGGCCGCATCGTGGTGCGCCCCGACCGCGGCGCCGACCACCTCGCCGAGTACTCCACCATCGCCGGCAACACCCTCGCCTACGGCGCCACCGGCGGCGAGCTGTACCTGCGCGGCAGCGTCGGCGAACGCTTCTGCGTCCGCAACTCCGGCGCCACCGTCGTCTCCGAGGGCGTCGGCGACCACGGCTGCGAGTACATGACCGGCGGCAAGGCCGTCGTCCTCGGCCCCACCGGCCGCAACTTCGCGGCCGGCATGTCCGGCGGCGTGGCCTACGTCATCGACCTGGACCCCGACAACGTCAACAAGGAGCTGGCCGCCGCCGTCGACACCCTCGACGCCGACGACCGGCAGTGGCTGCACGACGTGGTGCGCCGCCACCACGAGGAGACCGCCTCCACCGTCGCGGCCGGCCTCCTCGCCGACTGGGACACGGCCGTGACCCGCTTCCGCAAGGTCATGCCGACCACGTACAAGGCAGTGCTCGCCGCCAAGGACGCCGCCGAGCGAGCCGGTCTCACCGAGACCGAGACCCACGAGAAGATGATGGAGGCGGCGACCCATGGCTGACCCGAAGGGCTTTCTCACCACCGACCGCGAGGTCGCCCGCACCCGCCCCGTCGCCGAGCGCGTCCGCGACTGGAACGAGGTCTACGTCCCCGGCTCCCTGCTGCCGATCGTGACCAAGCAGGCGAGCCGCTGCATGGACTGCGGCATCCCGTTCTGCCACAACGGCTGCCCCCTCGGAAACCTCATCCCCGAGTGGAACGACTACGCCTACCGCGACGACTGGCAGGCCGCCGGCGAGCGGCTGCACGCCACCAACAACTTCCCCGAGTTCACCGGCCGCCTGTGCCCGGCGCCCTGCGAGTCCGCCTGTGTGCTCGGCATCAACCAGCAGCCCGTCACCATCAAGAACGTCGAAGTCACCATCATCGACAAGGCGTGGGAGGCCGGGGACGTCACCCCGCAGCCGCCCGAGCGGCTCTCCGGCAAGACCGTCGCCGTCATCGGCTCCGGCCCCGCCGGCCTCGCCGCCGCCCAGCAGCTGACCCGGGCCGGCCACACCGTCGCCGTCTACGAGCGCGCCGACCGCATCGGCGGCCTGCTGCGCTACGGCATCCCCGAGTTCAAGATGGAGAAGCGGCACATCAACCGCCGCATCGAGCAGATGCGCGCGGAGGGCACCAAGTTCCGCACCGAGGTGGAGATCGGCCGCGACATCGACGCCGCCAAGCTGCGCAAGCGCTACGACGCCGTCGTCATCGCCGCCGGCGCCACCACCTCCCGCGACCTGCCCGTGCCCGGCCGCGACCTCAAGGGCGTCCACTTCGCCATGGAGTACCTGCCCCTGGCCAACAAGGTGCAGGAGGGCGACCTGACGGTCTCCCCGATCACCGCCGAGGGCAAGCACGTCGTCGTCATCGGCGGCGGCGACACCGGCGCCGACTGCGTCGGCACCGCCCACCGCCAGGGCGCCGCGTCCGTCACCCAGCTGGAGATCATGCCCAGGCCGGGGGAGCAGCGGAACGAGGGCCAGCCCTGGCCCACCTTCCCCATGCTCTACAAGGTCACCTCGGCCCACGAGGAGGGCGGCGAGCGCATCTACTCCGTCTCCACCACCCACTTCGAGGGCGACGAGGACGGCAACGTCCAGTGGCTGCACCTCGTCGAGGTGGAGTTCACCGGCGGCAAGCTCACGCAGAAGCCCGGCACCGAGCGTCGCATCCCCGCCCAGCTCGTCACCCTCGCGATGGGTTTCACCGGCACCGACCGACAGAACGGTCTCGTCGAGCAGTTCGGCCTGGAGCTGGACGAGCGCGGCAACATCGCCCGCGACGCCGACTACGCCACCAACGTCCCCGGCGTGTTCGTCGCCGGTGACGCCGGCCGCGGCCAGTCGCTGATCGTCTGGGCCATTGCCGAGGGCCGCTCCGCCGCCCGCGGCGTGGACCGCCACCTCACCGGGACCAGCACCCTGCCGGCCCCCGTCAGGCCGACGGACCGCGCGCTCAGCGTCTGACCCACCGGGCGTCCGGCACACCGGGCGCCTCACCACACCGGGCCGCCGCGCGGCCCGCCGCACACTCGGCGCCTGCCTCGTCCCCGACCCCGAGGCAGGCGCCGCCGTGCGCAGCGGAGGTCACTCGGCGGGACGCGCCGACATGTCGCTGAACACCACCCGGGCGTCCTCCGTGTACGCCCCGACGTTGCCCCGCAGGTACGGGCGTTCCTTGTCCTCGTAGGCCACCAGGCCGCGTCCGTCCACGCTCACCTCCATCCGCGCCCCGCGCTGCCCGACCCGGACGTCCGACCACTTGCCGACGGGGAACCGCTCCGAGCCGGTGGCCAGGAAGCGCTGCCCCCCGGGATAGGCGGGGTCGCGCTTGCCCAGCTCCCAGCCGTTGGGCTTGAGGGTGATGTAGTAGAAGTGCTCCGGGTCCATGTAGCCCCAGACCAGCCACGGCACCTCCCACGGATTGGGCTTGGGGGTGCGCAGCTGGGCCACCGTGCGCATCCGCGCCCGGTAGTCCACGTCCGTGTACTGCTGCGTGGAGACGATCAGCCCGGCGTGGGTCTCCTCCGGCACCTGGGAGGGCTTGGGGGAGAGGGCCAGGCCGTCGTGCCGGCCGATGTTCTCGCCGTGGCCGTCGAAGACCGACCTCCACGGCCCGTGGACCGATCCCTCGGCCCACGGCGTCGCCGGCTCTCCGTCCTCGTCCCCCCAGATGCCGCTCACGGCGAAGATGATGCCCGCCACGACGGCGGCCGCGAACAGGGTGAGGGCGAGGAGCCGGTGAACTCTCGTCATGCCGTCGAGTATGACCCCGGACCGTCGGACGGGGAGACGATCAGCGCATCCTGGGCGGCCGCGGCGTCGGCGTCGGCGCCGAAGTCCTCCGCCAGCTGCGCCACGATGCGCTCCGTGGCGAGCCCGTCCCCGAAGGGGTTGCCGGCCGTCGCCATGCGCTCGTACTCCTCCCGGTCGTCCAGCAGCTGCATGGCCGCGTCCAGGATGGTCTGCGGGTCCGTGCCGACGAGCCGGGCCGCGCCCGCGTCGACGGCCTCGGGCCGCTCGGTGGTGGTCCGCAGGACCAGGGCCGGCTTGCCGAGGCTCGGGGCCTCCTCCTGGATGCCGCCGGAGTCGGTCAGCACCAGGTCGCAGCCGGCGAGCGTGGCGGAGAAGTCCACGTAGCCCAGCGGCTCGACGACGTGGATGTGCTCGTGGCCGGAGAGTTCGGGCAGCAGGGCCTCGCGGACGGCGGGGCTCTTGTGCAGCGGCAGCACGATCTCCACGTCGCCGCGGTCCGCGAGCCGGCGCAGGGCCTTGCCCATGGCCCGCATCTTGTCGCCCTGGTTCTCGCGGCGGTGCAGGGTGACCAGGACGCGGCGCAGGTCGCTGCGGAAGTGGTTGACGCCGGTGTTCTGTTCGAGGACCCACAGGAGGTTGTCGATGACGGTGTTGCCGGTGACGAACACCTCGGCGTCGGGCACCCCCTCGGCCGTCAGGTGCCCGGCCGCGCGGGGCGTGGGCGCGAAGTGCCAGCGGGTCATCCGGCCTATGAGGCGCCGGTTGAGCTCCTCGGGGAAGGGGTTGTCCAGCACCCCGGTGCGCAGCCCCGCTTCCACGTGGGCGACGGGGATGTGCTCGTAGAAGGCGGCGAGGGCGCCGGTCAGCGCGGAGGTGGTGTCGCCCTGCACGACGACGACGTCGGGCCGCTCGGCGCGGACGACCTCGCCGAGCCCGTCGATGAGGCGGGCGGTCAGGGTGGACAGTTCCTGCCGGTCGCGCATGACGTCGAGTTCGACGCGCACCTCGACCTGGAGGAGCTCCAGCATCTGGTGGAGCATCTCGCGGTGCTGGCCGGTGGTGACGACGATGGGCTCGAAGAGCGGTGAGGCCGCCATGGCGCGGGCGACGGGGGCGAGTTTGATGGCTTCGGGACGGGTGCCCAGGACGAGCATGGCGCGTACGGGCGTGGTGATGACGTTCGGGGACATGGTTCTCCCTCGGAGAGCATGCATGGCTGACGGTTGTGGAGTGCCGTTCCGCTGTGCCGCGTGGCGTCAGGTGCGCGCGGTCTTGAGCCAGGTCTGCTTGCCCGTGAGCATCCGCCACAGGCCCCACCATCCGGCGGCGAACCAGATGTAGCCGTAGAAGACGAAGACGTGGGACAGCAGGATGGCCCGGACGAGCCCGAGCCCTCGCTCGCGCCGTGAGTAGACCCAGCCGTAGGCGTACGCCGCGGTGAACGACAGGACGTACGGGCCGACGATCCACAGGGGCGAGATCAGGGCGTGCCCGGCCTGGACGGACCCGATGAGGGTGCCGGCCGTGGCGATGACGAAGGACAGCGGCAGCAGTGAGGTGAGCAGGATCAGCACGGGGCTGGAGAGGTGGTACAGCAGGTCCACGGCGGCCTTGGTGGGCACCTCGCGCAGGATGAGCGGGATCAGCCCGGCCGACTGCAGGTGGCCCTGGAACCAGCGGGAGCGCTGGCGCACCAGGCGCTTGACGTCGAGCACGGCCTGCTGGGAGACCGCCGCGGTGGTGCAGTGCTGGTTGGTCCAGCCGCGGGCGATGAGGCGCACCCCGAGGTCGAGGTCCTCGGTCAGGGAGTCGCTCCACGGCCCCCGGCCGTCCTCACCACCGAGGGAGTCCAGCGCGGACAGGCGCATGAACTGGCCGTTGCCGCCCATGCCGACGCTGCCGAAGTAGCGGCGGGCGGACTGGAAGATGTCGCCGTAGATGACGAATTCCATGTCCTGGAGGCGGGCAAGCAGTCCTTTGTGGCGGTTGTACATCCGCACACCGACCTGGGTGGCGCCGGTGCGCGGGTCGTCGAAGTAGGGGTCGACGGCCTGGACGACGTGCGGGTCGAGCCGGCCGTCGGCGTCCACGACGCAGACGATGACGTCGGCCGGGTCCCGGCCGTCGAGGATGCCGGATTCGCGGAGGTGGCGGATGCCGTCGTTGAGTGCCGCCCCCTTGCCCTTGCGGGCGTTGGGCAGGTGCCGCTGCAGCAGCCGGACCCGGTCGGGGTCGGCGGCGCGGGCGATGGCGGCCGTGCGGTCGTCGGACGCGTCGTCGATGACCAGGGCCATGAAGTTCCCGGCGGGCAGAGAGGTGATGCGCGCCAGGCTCTCGGCGAGGACCTTCTCCTCGTTCAGGCAGGCGAGGAGGAAGACGTAGAGACGTTCCGTGCGTGGGCCGCGGTCGCGGCGGACGCGACGTCTGGAAAGGACGAAGAGGGTGCTGTTGTAGCACCCCGCCATCACGATGATGGCGATGCTCGACCAGAGCAGGACTTCGGTGATCATGAACGGTCACCGGAGTTTCGGAGCACGTACCAGAATTTGGCCGAAAGAAGAGCGGCGGCTATCGCGCAGTAGAGCAGGAAACCTGCTCCGGCCGCCTCCTGCAGTCCCCTGGCAAAGGGTATGCCCGGCATAACTTCTGGGGCTGCCGTCAGTCCGGCCAAAGGCAGAACTGTCCCCAGAGCGGGTTTTCCGTACATGAGTTCCCCCCGGATTCCGCCTCGCTTGAGGCGTGCGCTGGGAAGGTATCAGACTGAGCGACCTGTTCCGTCCCGCATGGTGAGACTTGTTGAATCGGAACAGTAAATTCTGTGTACCAACCGGTAGTTATGCCAGCTGGGGTCACTTGTGTGACGCATGGGATTGAAGGTCTACACCAATTCAGCTGTCATTTATTGAACGGTCCGGACCAGCGGCGTCTATTGACACCCGCCCCGACGCCCCACAAGAATCGGCCAACTGTCGGGACTTGAACCGTTGGGGGACGGGACCGGCAACAGCTCGTCAACCAGGGGGGAACAACAATGAAAAATTCGCGAGGGAGAGCAGGGTTTTCCCGTCTCTCGCTCATCCTGTCCCTGATCGCCGCCCTGCTGGGCGGCGTCGCGCTTTCCACGGGGGCCGAGGCCGCGATAGCCGGGGACGGCAAACCCCGGCCTTCGTACGGCCTCAAGGGGGTCGGGTCCGCCTCGCTCTCCGGAGCGAGCACCAATGACCTCAAGGGCTGGGTCTCCGCCCGGCTGAGCAACGACCGCAAGCGCCTGGCGCACCAGCTGACGGTCACCCCGGCGCCCGTCACCAAGACCGCCACCGCCGGCCCCGTGCAGGCCCTCGCGGCCCCGGCCGGCCCCGCGGCGCTCGTCCTCTACGACACCACCGGCCCCTACGGCCACCTCGGCGAGCTCTACGCCATGGCGATCGCCAACCTCGCCGGCCACTTCGGCACCGTGACGGCCAAGCCGGTCTCCGCCTACACCGCGGGCATGGTGGAGCAGTACACCTCCACCTACTACGTCGGCTCGACGTACTACGGCGGCACCATCCCCGATGCCATCCCCGCCGCCTTCTACCAGGACGCGCTGAAGACCGCGAAGCCCGTCACCTGGATCGGCGACAACATCTGGAACATGGCCAACACGGTCGGCATCGAGAACTTCAAGAAGAAGTACGGCTGGGACCCGACCAACTCCTTCTTCGAGACCAACGGCAACGTCGGCAACATCAACCAGGTCACGTACAAGAACCAGACGCTGACCAGGAAGATCCCGGCCGGCTTCGACGGCGGCGTCCTGCACCCGGCGGTCGTCGACGGCCCCGACTACCCGGACATCACCGAGCTCGCGCAGGCCAAGGACGCCAACAACGGCGCCACGCTCCCCTGGGCCTTCCGCTCCTCCAACCTCACCTACGTGGGCGAGATCCCCTTCACCTACGTCTCCGAGGCCGACCGCGTCATCGTCTTCGAGGACCTCCTCTTCGACGGCCTGGCCCCCGCGACCGCCGAGCGCCACCGCGCGTTCGTCCGGCTGGAGGACATCAGCCCCGACGCCGAGCCGGCGAAGCTGCGGGCGATGGCCGACTACCTCTACGCGCAGAAGATCCCCTACGGGATCAACGTCATCCCGGTCTACACCGACCCCAAGGGCGCCTACAACAACGGTGTGCCGAAGACCGTCACCCTGGCCCAGGCCCCGGAGGTGGTGGCGGCGCTCAAGTACATGCTGCAGCGCGGCGCCGTCCTGATGAACCACGGCTACACACACCAGTACAAGAACGTCAACAACCCCTACACCGGCGTCACGGGCGACGACTTCGAGTTCTTCCGCGCCCACGTCGACGCCGCCGACAACGTCATCTACGACGGGCCGGTGCCCGAGGACTCCACCGTCTGGGCGCAGTCCCGCGTGACGTCGGCCCTCACCGCCTTCACCGCGGCCGGACTGCCCAAGCCCACGCTGTGGACGACCCCGCACTACGCGGCCTCCGCCACCGACTACCGGGTCTTCGGCCAGAACTACACGGCCCGGCTGGAGCGTTCCCTGTACTTCGGGGGAACGCTGAGCGGCGGAACGACGAATGCCAGCCGTTACATCGGCCAGTTCTTCCCGTACGCCGTCAAGGACGTCTACGGTACGACCGTGCTCCCCGAGAACATCGGCAACTACGAGCCCGTGCCGTACAACAACCACCCCGCACGGCTGCCGGCCGACCTCATCGCCTCGGCCAAGGCCAACCTGGCGGTGCGTGACGGCGTGGCGAGCTTCTTCTACCACCCGTACTACGACGTGGAGCCGCTGAAGCAGACGGTCGAAGGCATCCGTGCCCTCGGCTACACCTTCGTGGCCCCCGCGGCGCTCACCCAGTGAACGCGATGAGGAGGACGGCCGCCGCGGTGGCGGTGGCCGTCCTCTTCGTCGCCGGGTGCTCCTCGTCCGGCGACGACGACGATTCCGGCCCCACGACCGGTCCGAGCGGCCGGCCCGACGACAGGAAGGTGAGCGGGTTGCGCGGCTTCACGCTCCCCTCGTGGAACACCGACGACTACAGCAGCAAGAAAGCCGGAACGTATCTGCGGCAGATCGCGGGCACCGGCGCCCGGTGGGTGACGTTCACCCCCACCTGGTACCAGGACAAGGTCACCGACTCGGCCATGCGCACCACCGACGAGACCGCCGGCGACGACAGCCTGCGCCACATCATCCGCCTCGCCCACGAGGCGGGGCTCAAGACCATGGTCAAGCCGCACGTCGACCTGACCAAGGGCGGCGACCGCGCCGAGATCCGGCCCAAGGACCGCGACGCCTGGTTCGACGCGTACCGGCGCTTCATCACCCACTACGCACGGCTGTCGGCCGACGCGGGCGTCGAGCAGTTCTCGGTCGGCACCGAGCTCGCGGGCACCTCGCAGGACGGCGAGCGCTGGGGGCGGACCATCGCCGCGATCCGCGAGCGCTACAAGGGCCCGCTGACGTACGCCGCCAACTACGACGAGTACCAGAAGATCCCCTTCTGGAAGGACCTCGACGTCATCGGCATCGACGCCTACTGGCCGCTGGCCGACAAGGCCACGACGGACCCCGCGCGGCTGCGGCAGGCATGGCAGCCCATCACGGAGGAACTGGCCGCCTTCTCGGAGCGGCAGCACCGGAAGATCCTCTTCACCGAGGCCGGGTACGTCAGCCAGCGCGGCACGACGACGGCGCCCTTCTCCTGGACCGTCAGCAAGCGGGACGGCGAGGAGGAACAGGCCGCGGCCTATGAGGCGTTGCTCGCCGCGTTCGACGGCAAGCCCTGGTGGGCGGGCGTGTGCTGGTGGATGTGGGACGACTGGCCGGACAGCGGCGAGACCGCCAAGCGCCTGGCGTACACGCCGCACGGCAAGCCCGCGGAGAAGGTGCTGCGCAAGTGGTGGGGCCGGTAGGAGCCGTCCGCCGCCGCGGGCCGCGGCAGGCGCCGGCCGGCCGTCACGTGTCGCAGTCCAGCTCCGTCCGGCACAGCGTGCATCGGGCCCGCACCCGCCCCCGCACGGGCAGCCGGATGCGCTGCCAGCAGGTCGGGCAGGGGAAGCTGACCCGCGGGGGATCGCCCTCGAAGGCGTACCCCGCCTCCGGCGCGGCCACCCGTCCGCGCCGGTCCCGTGCGTAGCGGTGGCGCCCCAGCCGCCCGGCGGCGGCCAGCGGAGGGCGCCGCGCGTCCCGCTGCGCCCGGCCGCGCCCCCGCACGTACGCGTCGTACGCCTGCGCGCTGGTGAACCACGGCGAGGGGTCCTCGCCGAAGGCGAGGGCGCGCTTGGCGAGCACGTACCCGAACTCCTCGGGTGTGAGGTACCCCAGCTTCTGCGCGGAGACCGAGGACTCGCGGTAGGCGTCCAGCAGCAGCCACCCCGCGCCGAGGTAGGCGGCGGCGGTGTCGGTGAGGATCTCGTTGTCCCGGGTGCCGGGGAACTCCAGTCCGAGCCGGTGCAGGTAGACGTGCATCACCTCGTGCGAGAGCGCGGCCCCGATGTCGCGGCGGTGGGTCTTGAAGCGCGCGTTGAGCTCGATGAAGTACTCGGGCCCCGCGGCCAGTTCGATGCTGCCGGCGTGCCGCATGTCGCGGAAGGCGACGATCATCCGGGCGTCCGGCAGCCGCAGGTGGCGCACTATCTCGCCGGCGATCCGCTGGACGCCCAGGTAGGGGTCCTCGTCGTCGGAGAAGGCGACGTCGGCCGGCGGCACGCTCGCCGCGAAGGAGCGCACCCCGTCGCAGGACAGCCGCTTGTAGAGCGCGGTGATCGCCGAGCGCACCGTCTCCAGGTGCGGGAAGCCGTGCTCGATCGCGAGGTCCGAGCCCACGCGTGACCACCCCCGTGCGGTTGCCGGTGCCCTTCCACTCTACGGGCGCGGGACCCCTGCCGACTGGCCGAAAACGCGACTAGGTCGCGGCTGCCGCCCGCCCGATAATCGCAAAGCGCATTGTCATGAGCCGAACAAGACCAACGCGAACGACCATCCCCCACCCGGCCGTGGAGTGCGCACAACCTCCCACGAAAGGAAGACCGTTGCGCAACTTCCTCAAGGTGCTCAGGAGAGCCACCGCAGTCGGCGCGGTCGCCCTCGCCGCGTTCAGCCTCCAGCCGGGCACCGCCCAGGCGCACGACCCCGAACCGCGGCCCGGCCCGAGCGTCATCGGCGGCGAACCCGCCGCCCAGGGCGAGTTCCCCTGGATGGTGCGGCTGTCCATGGGCTGCGGCGGCGCCCTCTACACCCAGCAGATCGTCCTGACCGCCGCGCACTGCGTCAGCGGCAGCGGCCCCAACACCTCCATCACCGTCACCGCCGGCGTCGTCGACCTCCAGTCCTCCCAGGCGGTCAAGGTCAAGTCCACCCGCGTCCTGCAGGCCCCCGGCTACAACGGCGTCGGCAAGGACTGGGCGCTCATCAAGCTCGCCAAACCCATCAACCTCCCCACCCTCAAGACCGCCGACACCACGGCCTACAACCAGGGCACCTTCACCGTCGCCGGCTGGGGCGCCACCAGCGAGGGCGGCCCGCAGTCCAGGCTCCTGCTCAAGGCCGAGGTCCCCTACGTCGACGACGCCACCTGCGAGGGCGCCTACGGCGGCAGCCTCACCCCCGGCGAGGAGATCTGCGCCGGCTTCATGGACACCGGCGGCGTCGACACCTGCCAGGGCGACTCCGGCGGCCCGATGTTCCGCAAGGACGACGCCGGCGCCTGGATACAGGTCGGCATCGTCAGCTGGGGCCAGGGCTGCGCACGCCCCGGCTACCCCGGCGTCTACACCGAGGTGAGCACCTTCGCCTCCGCCATCCGCTCCGCCGCGGCGAGCCTCGGCGGCTGAGCGCACCCCGGCCCGTACCGGCCTGGCCGGGCCGTCCGCTGACCCGGACGGCCCAGCCCCGGTACGGGCTCCCGGGCCCCCTCCGCGGCCCCGCCGCGCCGCTGCCCCGGGCCACCGACCCGCACTTTGGTATGACCCGGAGGGGGCCCCGTCATCCTTTCGGCCGAGACGAGAATGGTCGGACAGTCGAGGTGTGGGGCGCATAAACGTCCGTAACGTGAAGGGCGTGCCGCCGGGAAGGACCGGCGGCCGCAGCCAGAGCCGACCGTTACGGAAAGGCACCTCCGTGTCCGTCACGTCCCGCATCGCCGCCGCCACCGTCCTCACCGCCGCCGTCGCGGCCGTGGCGTACCCGACGGCGACCGCCTTCGCCGCGGACGGGCGGGACCACGACATCCGCCGCGGCACCACCGTCCAGCACGTACGGCTCCCCGACGGCAGCCGGGCCAGCCTGACCTCCGGCAGCGGCGGCGCGCGCGTGACCGTCACCAGCCACGGCAAGGAGCAGCGCACCTTCGACGCCGGCCGCCCCACCGCCGACCTCGACCGGCTCCACCTGCGCATCCTCGGCGGCGACGGCGACCGGCCCACCCTGCGCGCCCGGCTCGACGGCAGCAGCCTGACCAACTACTACGACTTCGCCTCCGGCTCCCTGCGCCACACCCCCGAGGCCACCGGCCGGACCGCCACGGCCGCCGCCCCGTCCGCCACCACCGCCGTCTCCCGGACGCACGAGGCGCCCGGCGCGGCCGCCACGGCCAAGGACGCCGGGCACGCCCCCCGGACCGCGACCGCGGGCCGGCCGCCCCACGACTCGTCCGGCAACCCCGTCAAGCGCGTGGTCGAGGCGGGCCACATCATCAAGGCCAGCCACGACGCCGGGGACGTCCGCACCCCGGCCGTCGCGGCCGGCGCCGCCCTCGTGGCCGTCGCCGGCGGCGCCTACGGCGTACGCGTGGCACTGCGCCGCTACGGCCGCACGGCGGACTGACCGCTGGCCGACTGGTCACGGGACGGCTGGCCCCGGCACGACTGCCCCCGGCGGACAGATCGCCGGACGGCCTGGCCATCGGCCGACTGGTCACGGGATGGCTGATCGCCGGTCGACAGGCCACGGGCCGGCTGGCCCCGGCACGACTGCCCCCGGCCGACAGATCACCGGCCGACTGGTCACGGGACGGCTCATCGCCGGACGACCGGCCATCGGACGACAGGCCACCGGCCGGTCCGCCGAGTGGCCGGTGCACCCCGACGGCCCGCGGCCGGGCAGGACCGGAGGGCGACGGGGCGAGCAGTGCCGCCGCCCGGCGCCGCGGAGGCGGCCGAGCGGCCCGCGGCCGGGCAGACCCGTGGCGTTCCCCGTCCGGCCGGTGCCACCCCTTCGGCCCGCCCCGCGGGCCCTCGGCGCGCCCCGGGGCCGGAACCGGCGCGGGCACGGGCCCGACCCGTCGGTGGCCCCGGCCGCCCCCGCCGTCCGCTGCGGTTGCGGCCCCCGGGCACCCCCGGTGACATGGAGGGACGCCCGGTACGGGCGCGGCTCCGCGCGCACCGACCCTTCCGAGACCGTCCGAGGCTGCAAAAAGGCTGCAAAGGAGCGAGGGCACAGCATGCCGATCACCGTGGTCATCGCGGACGACCAGGAGATGGTCCGCACCGGGTTCCGGATGATCCTGGAGAGCCAGCCCGACATCGAGGTCGTCGCCGACGTCGTCGACGGCGAGGCGGCCCTGGAGGCCGTCGAGCGGCACCGGCCCGACGTCCTGCTCCTCGACATCCGCATGCCCAAGCTGGACGGGCTGGAGGTCACCCGCCGCCTGTCCGAGCTGTCCGCCGCCCACCCCGAGCGCGGCCGGCACCCCCGCATCGTCATCGTCACCACCTTCGACCTCGACGAGTACGTCCACACCGCCCTGCGCAACGGCGCCTCCGGCTTCCTGCTCAAGGACGCCAGCCCGGCCATGCTGGTCGAGGCCGTGCACGCCGCGGCCGTCGGCGACTCCCTCATCTCGCCCGCGATCACCGTCCGGCTGCTGCGCGACATGGCGCCGGCCGGCGCGGGGGCCGCCGGCACCGTCCGGCAGCCGTCCGAGCCGCTCACCGACCGCGAGGCCGACGTCGTGCGCTGCCTGGCCCGCGGGGCCACCAACGCCGAGATCGCCGGTGAACTCTTCGTCTCCCTGTCCACGGTCAAGACCCACCTGGCCAACGTGCAGCTCAAGCTCGACGCCCGGAACCGCGTCGAGATCGCCGCCTGGGCCTGGAAGAGCGGACTGGCCACGGGCGGCACGTGAACAGATGGGCCGGGTGGGCCGCCCGCCACCCCCGGGGATCGGCCGTCGCGAAGGCCGCCCTGGGGGCCGTCCTGCTCTTCCTCGTCGGCTTCGAGGGCTTCGCCCTCGCCCGCCAGCCCAGCGAGCCGCACGCCGTCGTCCTCGCCTCCGGGGTCCTGGTCTGCCTGTGCGCCGTGCCCTACGGCTGGATCTCCCTGAACGTACGGGCGGGCATCGCCGCCGCCGTGTCCCTGACCGCGTCCGTCGCGCTGATGGCCGGGCGGCACCCGACGGTCGTGTGGGGCATGGGGGAGGGCATCGCCCTGCTCGTCCTGCTCAGCCTCGTCGTCGGCCGGTCCTCGCAGCGCGTCGCCCGCGTCCTCGGCCCGCTGCTCGCGCTGGCCGTCGTCGCGGCGCCCATGCGCGACCTCAACCCCGAGTGGTTCACGGCGCTGGCCGCGATCCTGACCGTCGTCGTGGGCAGCTACTCCCTGATCCTGCGGGGCCAGTCCGCGCAGCGCGCCCGCGACCTGGTCGCCGTGCGCACCGCGGAACGGCTGGAGCTGGCCCGCGAATTGCACGACCTGGTCGCCCATCACGTCACCGGCATCGCCGTGCAGGCCCAGGCCGCCCGCTTCACGGCCCTGGAGGGGCCGGCCGCCGCCGGGGCGTTCGCACGCATCGAGACGTCCGCGTCCGAGGCGCTGGGCGCGATGCGCCGCCTCGTGGGCGTCCTGCGCGAGGGGGAGGCCGAGACCGAGCCCGTCGCCGGTCTGCCCGAAGTGCGCGAGCTGACCGAGGCGTTCGCCCGTACGGGGCCGCCCGTCGCCCTTTACATCGAGCGCGGCATGGAAACCTGGATCCCGGGTGAAGTCGCCGCGGGTGTCCACCGCGTGGTCCGCGAGGCCCTGACCAACGTCCGCAAGCACGCGGCGGACGCCACGGCCGTCCGGATCGGGGTGCGCGGGGTGCCCGCGGGCGTCGAACTGCGCATCGCGGACGACGGCAAGCGGGCGGCCGCCCTGTCCGAACAGGCCCGGGGCGGTGGCTTCGGCCTCGTCGGCCTCGCCGAACGCGCCAAGGCCATGGGCGGCCGGCTGACGGCCGGTCCGGCGCCCGAGGGCGGCTGGCAGGTGACCGCGCTGTTCCCCGTGGACCGCACGGCGGCGTGAGGCGGGAGTTACGCCCGGGGCTCAATCCGCGCACGGCGCAAACGCTGGGCCCGTGACCGTAACGATCTTTAGCGTGGCGCCATGGAGACCACGCGCATCACACCGGACCTGTGGATGTTCACCTTCGCCGTCGGCCAGTCCTACGCCGTGCGGCTGCCGGACGGGCGGGGCTGGGCCCTCGTCGACACCGGGCTGCCCGGGAACGAGGGGCCGGTCCTCGACGCCCTCGCGGGGCTGGGTGCCCGCCCGCAGGACGTCCGCGACATCGTGCTCACCCACTACCACCTGGACCACACCGGCTCCGCGGCCGCCCTCGCCGCGGCGACGGGGGCGCGGGTGCTGGCCGGGGCGGCCGACGCGCCCGTGATACGGGGCGAGGTGCCGGAGCCGCCGCCGGTGCTGCAGGAGTGGGAGATCCCGCTGTTCGAGTCCGTGCAGGCCGGGCTGGTGGACGTTCCGCCCGCCCCGCCCTGCCGGGTGGACCGGGAGCTGGTGGACGGGGACACCCTGGACTGGGGCGAGGAGGTGCGGGTCGTCGCCGTGCCAGGGCACACCGACGGCAGCGTGGCCCTGCACCTGACCTCGTCGGGCGTGCTGTTCACCGGCGACACCATCGCCAACGTCCAGCAGCTCATGCCGGGCGTCTTCAACACCGACCTGCAGCAGACGATCGCCTCCTTCCACCGTCAGGCCGCACTGGACGTCCGAACGGCCTGTTTCGGTCACGGTGCGCCGATCGTCGGCGGCGCGGGGGAGGCGCTGCGGGCCGCCGCCGAGGCGCTGACGGCGGCCCCTTAGGACGGAAGGACAAACTCCTGTCCGTAGCAGAGGCAGAAGGGGTGCCCCGCAGGGTCGGCGTAGACCCGGAAACCCCGCTCCCGGCCACCGCTGTCGTGCAGGAACGTGGCGCCCAGCGCGAGGACTTCCTCCTGGGCGCGCTCCACGTCCTCCCGCGTGTCGACGTCGAAGTCGAGGTGCATCTGCTGCGGATGGGCGGCGTCCGGCCAGCGGGGCGGGCGGTAGTCGCCCTCCACCCGCTGGAAGGCGATCCTCTGGCGCGTGGCGGGGTCGGTCAGCCAGACCCAGGACGGGTCGCTGTCGTCCGCCACGACCCGCCAGCCCAGCACGGCGGAGTAGAACGCCGCCAGGGCGGCGGGGTCGGGGCAGTCGATGACGGTGCACTGCAACTTGGCGATCATGGAAGCATGATGCCGTGCCGCCCCCCGGACGGGAACGCAGGCCCGCTCACGGCGTGCGCTGCACCGCATCGAACCAGCGTGCGATCTCCGGCGTCGCCTTCAGGAACGCCCCGAAGTGACCGGTCTTCCCGTGGTCGACGACCGGCACCCGCACGCCGTGGCGCGCGAAGTCACCGGCACAGTTGACCGAGTTGGCGATGGGCACGTCCCGGTCCCCGGCCGCGGTGTGCAGCCGCACGGGCGCCGCCGGCTTCCAGCCGCAGGCCCCGTCCTGCGCCCGCATGGCCTCCAGCAACCCGCCCGAGGGATGCTGCAGCCGCTCGTAGAACCCGTCGGTCAGCAGCTCCCGCACCGTCGCCGGCAACACCTTGAAGATCTCCTCCTCGGTGTGCCGGCTGTCGAAGAGCCGGTCGACGACGCCCGCGTACGGCTGCCGGAACACCTCGGCCGCGTCCCGGTAGACCGGGTGCAGCCGGTTCTGGGCCGTGAGGTAGTACGACAGGTAGAAGACCGCACTGCGCTCGTCGACGCGTCCGTCGACGATGCCGGGCATCTCGGCCTTCTCCAGGTCGTACGGACCGGAGACCGGCGCCAGGGCCCGCAGCCTGAAGTGCCGGTCCGCGCCCGCGTCCAGGGCCCGCGCGAGCGCCACCGCCACCTGCCCGCCCTGCGAGAAGCCGGTGGCGTACACGTCACCGGTCAGCTGCCGGCCCTGCTGCTGCGCCGCCGTGCGCGCCGCCC
This sequence comes from Streptomyces sichuanensis, assembly GCF_020328095.1. Classification (NCBI taxonomy): domain Bacteria; kingdom Bacillati; phylum Actinomycetota; class Actinomycetes; order Kitasatosporales; family Streptomycetaceae; genus Streptomyces; species Streptomyces sichuanensis. The sequence continues at coordinate 7,533 of NZ_JAIXMK010000012.1, read as the reverse complement.
GCAGCATGTCGACGGAGGCGGTGACGGCCGAGGCGGTGTCCATGTACGGGTGACGGCCCGGGCCGTTGCCGAGACCGAGGTAGTCGGGCGCCGCCACCGCACGGCCCGCCGCCGCGTGCAGGTACGGCGAGAGCCGGCCGAAGCCCTTGCCCTCGATGACGGACGGCGCGTACGTGCGGCTGGCCATGGTGCCGTGCGTGTCGGAGACCACCGCCAGCCTGCGGCCGCCGCCGTCGGGCAGGACCAGCAGACCCGTGGCCGTGGTGGGCCGGCCCTGCGGGGTGACGGTCCGGTAGGTCAACCGGTAGGCCCGTACCCCGTACCGCACCGGCGCATCCGTGAACTCCGGGGCCAGGTACGCCGCGACCTCCTTGTCGTCGAGCGCGGCCACACGCTCGGTGCGCAGCAGCGCACCCCGCCCGGCATCCGCCGCGGCGTGTGCCGGGGTGCCTGCCGCCGAGGGCTGCGCTGCCACGGCCGGTGCCGCCGCCAACGCCGCCAGAACGACCGCCGCCGCGGCCGTCACTCTCCGGCGGCCCGCCGAACGCCCCTTGCCCGCACGCTCGTTACCCATCGCTGTGATTGTCATGCCGACGACCCTACGAGACGCCACGGGTCGTTTCCCCCTCCCTGAGAGGGGCCCTCACCACCCCGACCCCTAAGGGCCCGCCTCCTCCCCGGCGCCGAGGCGACCCCACCCGCTCCCCGTTAGTCCAAGACCACCCCGACCTTTGTCCATGGTCACCCCGCCCCCGCCACACCACGGTATCGCCGTGACCGCAGACCACCCGGGCCCGAGCCGACGGGCCGTAGTCGTCGCCACCGCCCTCGCCGGAACCGGCCTCGGCACCGCCCGCGCCGCAGCCGACGACCACGAAGCCGTCCTGCGCTCCGACGCCCTGGACGTCCGCGTCGACACCACCTTCCCCCGCATCCTCACCTACACCCACCGCGCCACCGGCGCCGTCCTCCACGCCCAGGACGAACCCGTCACCTCCCTGCTCGTCGACAACACCCCCCACACCCCCACCGTCACCACCACCATCGCCGCCGACCACGCCACCTACACCCTCCGCCTCGCCGGCGGCACCCGCATCGACGTCGAGATCCGCGTCGACCACTGGCGCACCGACTGGCGGGTCACCCGCATCACCGACACCCCCGCCCTGCGCATCGGCACCCTGCGCATCCCCGCCCTCGCCTTCCTGTCCGTCCGCAGCACCCAGCCCGGCGCCGCCCTGCTCGCCGCCCGCATCCACCTGGACGCCACCAAGGACGGCGACACCCTCGTCCGCCCCACAGCCACCACACCCCCCGACCCCGCACCCACCGGCTGCGCCTACGCCGTCGTCAGCACCGACCGGCTCGCGGCCGCCATCGAGACCAACACCGTCCACGACCGGCCGGACACCACCACCTCCTGGGAGAACGGCCGCTTCCGGCGACAGACCCTCACCCGCGCCCACCACACCGAGGCCCGGCTCACCTGCGGCGAATGGACCCACCGCCCCGCCGGCGCACCCCCCTCCGCCACCGACCCCCTGCCACACGTCACCGTCATCGTCACCGGCGACCGCAACGGCGACGGCACCGTCGACTGGCAGGACGCGGCCATCGCGATGCGCGACATCATGACCGACCCGCCCGGAGCGGACGAACAACACCTGCGCGTCGTCCCCCACATCGCGTTCAACTTCGCCAGCCAGGCCACCAACCCGTTCCTGACCACCCTCGACCACATCAAACGCATCCACCTCGCCACCGACGGACTACGCCAGTTCACCCTCCTCAAGGGCTACCAGTCCGAGGGCCACGACTCCGCCCACCCCGACTACGGCGGCAACTACAACACCCGCGCCGGCGGCCTCGACGACCTCAACACCCTGCTGCGCCGCGGCAAGAAGTGGAACAGCGACTTCGCCGTCCACGTCAACACCACCGAGTCCTACCCCGTCGCCCACGCCTTCTCCGAGACGCTCGTCGACAAGAACGACCGGCAGTGGGACTGGCTCGACCAGTCGTACCGCATCGACGCCCGCCGCGACCTGCTCTCCGGCGACATCGCCCGCCGCTTCCGGCAACTGCGCGAGGAAACCGACCCCGCCCTGGACACCCTCTACATCGACGTCTTCCGCGAGTCCGGCTGGAACTCCGACGCACTGCAGCGCATCCTGCACGCACAAGGCTGGAAGATCACCAGCGAATGGGGACACGGCCTGGAACGCTCCAGCCTGTGGGCCCACTGGGCGACCGAGACCGACTACGGACCCGACACCTCCCGCGGCATCAACTCCCGGCTCATCCGCTTCATCCGCCACCACCAAAAGGACGTCTTCGCCGACAAGTGGCCCCTCCTGGGCACCGTGAAACTCGGCACCTTCGAGGGCTGGCGCGGCAAGACCGACTGGACGGCCTTCCACCGGCAGCTGTGGACCGAGAACCTCCCCGCCAAATACCTCCAGGCGTTCACCCTCCACACCTGGCACGACCACGACATCACCCTGACCGGACCCGGCGGGCTCACCACCCGCGTCACCGACACCGACGGCACCCGGCGCATCACCACCGACGGCCGCACCGTCTGCACCGGCGACACCTACCTGCTGCCCTGGGAACCCCGCCGCGCCACCGACCCCACCAAGCTCTACCACTACAACCCGCACGGCGGCGCCACCACCTGGCAGCTGCCCCGCGCCTGGGCCGCCCTGCCCACCGTCGTCCTGCACCGCCTCACCGACCAGGGCCGCACCGACATCACCGAGCTACCGGTACGCGACACCCGCATCACCATCGACGCCGCACCCGCACAGCCCTACGTCCTCACCCCACGCCACCGCCGCCACCGCCCCGACCCCCACTGGGGCGAAGGCACCCCCCTGCACGACCCGAACTTCCTCTCCGGCACCCTCGACGCCTGGCACGTCACCGGCCCGGCCCGCGCCGAACGCAGCACCCCCGGGCACTGGGAACTGGTCATCGGCCCCGGTGCCGCCGCCACCGTCAGCCAGCGGACGGCCCGCCTGCGACCCGGCACCTACGCCGCCTCCGTCCAGGTCGAGGTCGGCACCACGGCGGGGGAGCGGCGCCGGGCCGCCCTCACCGTCCGCACGGCCGACGGCACCACCGCCACCAACTGGACCGACACCTCCACCGCCGTCAACCACATGGCCGCCGACAGCAAACACGGCACACGCTTCCAACGCATGTTCACGTGGTTCACCGTGCCGCCCGGCGGCGGCCCCACCACCCTGTCCCTGACGGCCGCCCCCGGCACGGCACGCATCCGCTTCGCCGCCGTACGCCTCGTACCCGGCCGGCCCGCCCCCGCACCACCCGGCGCCCTCGCCTTCGAGGACTTCGAGAACGTCCCCCAGGGCTGGGGCCCCTTCGTCAAGGGCGACGCCGGAGGCACCACCGACCCCCGCACCCACATCGCCCAGCGGCACGCCCCCTACACCCAGCGCGGCTGGAACGGCAAAGCCGTCGACGACGTCGTCGACGGCACCCGGTCACTGAAGTCACGCGGCGAGAACCAGGGCCTGGTCTACCGGACCGTTCCGCACACCGTGCGCTTCACCCCCGGCCGCCACTACCGCGTGACCTTCCGCTACGTCAACGAACGAGCGGACCAGTACGCCTGGATCACCGGCGTGGACGAACCCGCCCCCCGCGAGCTCCACCGCACACCCCTGCCGGCCGCCACCGCCCCCACCCTGCACTCCTACCAGTTCACCGCACCGGAAACGGGTGAGGCATGGGTGGGACTGCGGAAAGTCGGCACCAACGGGACCGCTGAGTTCTGCCTGGATGGCTTCACCGTGCACCCAGTCGGGCAAGAGACCTCCACGGGGTTCCGTCCCGTTGGCCACCGTCATCGGCCGGTGACCAGCGGGACGGGAGCTCAGCGCAACCCCACCTCCGCCTGACCCGCCGCCTCGCACTCCAGCACCAGCAACTCGTTCTCCCCCTCCCGCAGGACCGGCCCCGGCACATACAGCGAACGCTGCGGCCCCAGCGCCCGGTAACGGCCCAGACAGAAGCCGTTGACCCACACATGGCCGCGCACCCAGCCCGGCAGCTCCAACGAGGCGTCACCCGCACCCACCACCCGGAACGACCCCCGGTACAGGCCGGGTTCCCCCTCCCGCCCCTCCCACACCCGCCAGGGCAGACCCGCCGCGGCACCCGGCTCCTCCAGCGCCTCCAGACGCAACCCCCGCGCCCGCACCCCGTGCACGTACTGCCGCTCGTGCAGCACACCGCCCGTGATGCCCTTGGCCTCGCCCAGCCGCGGACCGTAATTGACCCGCCCCAGCGACTCCACCCACAGCTCCACCACGGCCGGCCCCGCCACCTCGCCGACGAGCGCGCACTCCCCGTCCGCACCGTCCAGCACCGCCACACGCTCTCCGTCCACCCGCACCACCGCCACGTCCCGCAGCCCCACCACCGTCAGCGGCCCGGCCCCGCGCGGACCCGGCACCACGAAGCGGTACCGCACCAGCCCCCGCTCCACCCCCAGCTCCTCGAACGACGGAGGCACCACCGCCTCCACCTCCGCCTCCCCCAGAACGTCCACCACGTCCGCCAACGGCACCCACGCCCCCACCCGCACCCCCACCGGAGCACCCAGCACCGCAGGAGCGGGCGGCAGAGCGGGCAGCGGCCCCTCCCCGGCCCGGAAACCGGCCAGCACCTCCCGCAAAGCCCAGAACTTCTCCGTGGGCCGGCCGTACTCGTCGACCGGAGCGTCGTAGTCGTACGACGTCACGACCGGATGCAGCGCCCCCCGGTGATCCTCCCCGGCGCGATCGGCACCCGCCCAGCCCCCGAAGTTCGTGCCCCCGTGCGCCATGTAGACGTTCACCGACGCCCCGCACTCAAGGATCTCCCGCAGCACCCCTGCCGCATCCCCGGCCGCCCGCCCCGCCTCCTCACCACCCCAGTGCGTGAACCAGCCGCACCAGAACTCCATGCACATCAGCGGCCCCCGCGGCCGGAACCCGCGCAGCACCCCGAACGCCTCGCGCGCCCCCGAGCCGAAGTTCACCGTCGCCGTCACCCCCGGCACCGAACCACCCGACAGCATGTACCCCTCGGGACCGTCCGACGTGACCAGCGGCACGCTCACCCCCAGCGCCTTCCACCGTTCTACGAGATGCCGCAGATAAACCTGGTCACTGCCATAGGACCCGTACTCGTTCTCGACCTGCAGCAACACCACGGGACCGCCCCGGCCGATCTGCCGCCCCACCACCTCCCGCGCCACCACCTCCAGCCAGCCGTCGACCGCCCGCACGAAACGCTCGTCCCGCGTACGCACCCGACGGCCCAGTGGACCCGTCAGCCACCACGGCAGACCGCCGTTCTCCCACTCCGCACAGATGTACGGACCCGGGCGCACGATCGCGTACAGCCCCGCCGCCCACGCCGCATCCAGGAAACGGCCCAGCGCCCCCACGTCCCGCAACCGCCCCGGCCGCGGCTCGTGCCAGTTCCACGGAACGTACGTCTCCACACAGTTGAGCCCCATCGCCCGCAGCATCCCCAACCGGTGCCCCCACAGCCCCTCATGCACCCGGAAGTAGTGCAACGCCCCCGACAACAGCCGCACGGGCCGCCCGTCCAGCTCGAAATCGTCGTCCCCCACCCTGAACTCCGGCACGTCCCCACCCACCCTTCAGCCACCACCGCCGACCGGGCCATCGTCGCCCTCTGGCGGGCCGGACGGCCATGGACAAAGATCGGCCCTGTTTGGACGGAGCCCACGGCACGACGAAGGGCAGGGACGCGTGTATCACACCTGGATGCGGTACTTCACCCCCGGCCCGGTCCACCACCGCCTCGGCCTGGTCTGCCTCGGCGTCGGCCTCCAGCACGGCGCCCTCCCCGCCGTCGGCCCCCGCACCCTCGACCACCACGTCGCCGTCGTCATCAGCGCCGGATCCGGCTGGTACCGCACCCCCGACGCCCGCACCCACCCCGTGACCGCCCCCGCCCTCATCTGGCTCGCCCCCGGCACCCCCCACCACTACGGAGCCGCACACGGCGCCGGCTGGGACGAGAGCTTCGTCGACTTCACCGGCGCCGCCGTCACCGCCTACACCGAACTGGGCTACATCCAGCCCGAACGGCCCGTCGTCCCCCTCACCGACACCACCGCCCCCCGCGCCGCCGTCGCCCGCATCGCCCGCGCCGCCCGCCGCGGCAACCCCCTGCTGGAGGTCGAGACCTCCGCCGCCGTCCACGAACTCCTCGTCGCCCTGCGCCGGGCCCGCGCCGACCGCGCCGACGACACCGACCCCGTCCTGCAGGCCCTCGCCCGCGACGCCTTCCTGCCACTGTCCGTCACCCAGCACGCCGCCCGCCACGGCATGACCCCCGCCGAGCTGCGCACCGCCGTCCGGCGCGCCGCCGGCTGCAGCCCCAAGGACTACCTCCTCGGCATCCGCCTCGGCCGCGCCAAGGAACTGCTGGCCGCCACCGAGCTCCCCGTCGCCGCCGTCGCCCGGCGCGTCGGCTACGACGACCCCGCCTACTTCAGCCGCCTCTTCACCCGCCGGGTCGGCACCGCCCCCGTCCGCTTCCGGGAACGCCAGGGCCGCGCCGTACCGGGCGGCTGGAGCCACGAGATCCCCGACCCGGCGCACCCGCCGGTCATCAGATCACGCTCTTCCGCATAGGCTCGGTGGGGTGGACATGAACAACAGTGCCAACGACGAGTCCGTCCGTGCCGAGCTGAACCGCCTGCGCGACAGCATCGACAACATCGATGCCGCGGTCATTCACATGCTCGCCGAACGCTTCAAATGCACCCAGCAGGTCGGCCACCTCAAGGCCGCCCACCGGATGCCCCCCGCCGACCCCGCCCGCGAGGCCCGCCAGATCACCCGCCTGCGCGAACTGGCGGAAAACGCCAAGCTCGACCCGGCCTTCGCCGAGAAGTTCCTGAACTTCATCATCGCCGAGGTCATCCGGCACCACGAGACGATCGCCCGGGCCTGACCCGCCGACGCGGGTGGCCGGGGGAGGGGGGCCGGCGCCCGTTCGCCCCACCCGGGGCGCGGACCGGTTCCGCACCGGGCACCCGGGGGCCGGGACGGGCCTGAGCCGACCCGGCGGGGCGGGGTCTGCGGCCGGGGACGGGCACCGGGCCAGGCCCGCGGCGCCCGGAGAGCCAGGCCGGGGCCCGGGCCGGGCCCGCGCGGACCCCCACCGGCACTGGGCCGAGGCCGCAACGACGCGGGCACCCCGGCAGGGCTGCCCAGACCCGCGGCCGGTCCCGCCGCACCCACCGCTCGCAGCCGGCTACGCCCGCCGGGCGGAAACCCCCGCAGCCCGGGCCCGCAGGGGGTTTTGGGCCGAGCCCCGTGGACAGGGCCGGGGCCGCGCTCGGGCGGGAGCCTTTTGCGGGCCGGTCCGTAGGCCGGTCTTTGGCCGGGCCTGCAGGTCCGGCCCGTGGACGGGGGCGGGGCCGCGCTTGGGCGGGAGCCTTTCGCGGGCCGGCCCGTAGACGGGGGCGGGGCCACCCCC
>NZ_JAIXMK010000119.1:0-325 GCF_020328095.1 Streptomyces sichuanensis | reverse complement strand
CCTGACCCGAGAACAGGAAACCGACCTTGCCTCCGGAGACGCCGTCCGCCGGGACCGCGCCCGCGGCGATGGCCTCCAGCCCTCGTCGGAAGTCCGCGGGGTCCTCGCCGACGACCGCGGCCCGGTGCTCCAGCGCGGCTCGTGTCGTGGCCAGCGAGAACGCCACGTCCGCCGGTGCCGCCTCGGCGCCCTCGGCGTCCATGAAGGCAACCAGGCGTGTCGCCTGCTCCCGCAGCGCCGTCTCGTTCTTTGCCGACAGCACCCACGGGACCGGTCCCGTGAACGGCTCGGAGTCGGGTACGGGCTCTTCGCGCGCCGGGAGGTA
>NZ_JAIXMK010000118.1:0-34298 GCF_020328095.1 Streptomyces sichuanensis | reverse complement strand
TCCCGTGAACGGCTCGGAGTCGGGTACGGGCTCTTCGCGCGCCGGGAGGTACTCGATGATGGTGTGCGCGTTGGTGCCGCTGATGCCGAACGACGACACCGCCGCCCGGCGCGGAGCGTCGCCGTCCGCAGGCCATTCCACGGCCTCGGTCAGGAGCCGCACTCCGCTCGCCGACCAGTCCACGTGCGGCGTCGGCTCGTCCACGTGCAGCGTCTGCGGCAGCACGCCCTGCCGCATGGCCATGACCATCTTGATCACACCGGCCACGCCCGCGGCGGCCTGCGTGTGACCGATGTTGGACTTCAGCGAACCGAGCCACAGCGGCCGTTCGTCGTCGCGGTCCCGGCCGTAGGCGGCGATCAGGGCCTCGGCCTCGATGGGGTCGCCCAGCTTCGTGCCCGTACCGTGCGCCTCCACCGCATCCACATCCGCCGGCGACAGGCCGGCGGCCGCCAGGGCCTGGCGGATCACCCGCTGCTGCGACGGACCGTTCGGCGCTGTCAGACCATTCGACGCACCGTCCTGGTTCACCGCCGACCCGCGCACAACCGCCAGCACCTGGTGACCGTTGCGCTCGGCATCACTCAGCCGCTCGACGAGCAGCATGGCCACGCCCTCGGACCAGCCCGTGCCGTCCGCCCCGGCCGCGAACGCCTTGCACCGGCCGTCGGCCGACAGACCGCGCTGGCGGCTGAACTCCACGAACATGCCGGGCGTGGACATCACGGTCACACCGCCGGCCAGTGCCATCGTGCACTCGCCGCTGCGCAGCGACTGCACCGCGAGGTGCAGGGCGACCAGCGACGACGAGCACGCCGTGTCCACGGTGACCGCCGGGCCCTCAAGGCCGAACGAGTAGGCCACCCGGCCCGAGGCGACGCTGGTCGTGGTGCCGGTCAGGAGGTAGCCCTCGATGCCCTCGACCGGCTCGTGCAGCCGGGGGCCGTAGTCCTGTGCCGTCGCGCCGATGAACACGCCCGCCCGGCTGCCGCGCAGCGTGGCCGGGTCGATGCCCGCGCGTTCGAAGGCTTCCCATGCGGTCTCCAGGACCAACCGCTGCTGCGGGTCGATGGCGGCGGCCTCGCGGGGGCTGATGCCGAAGAAGGCGGCGTCGAACGCGGCTGCGTCGTGGAGGAATCCGCCCTGGCGGGTGGAGGTCTTCCCGGGAGTGCCGGGCTCCGGGTCGTAGAGGGAATCGACGTCCCAGCCGCGGTCGGTGGGGAATCCGGAGACGGCGTCACCGCCGGAGGCCACCAGCCGCCACAGGTCCTCCGGCGACCGGACGTCGCCGGGGAGGCGGCAGCTCATCGCCACGATGGCGATCGGCTCGTCGGGGTCGGCCGCCGTTCCGGGCGCGGTGGTGCCGGCCGTGGCGGTGCCCAGGGCTTCCGCGCTCAGGTGGCGGGCCAGCGCGTCGGGGGTCGGGTGGTCGAACAGCAGGCCGCTGGGCAGGCGCAGTCCCGTGGCCTCGGTGAGCTGGTTGCGCAGTTCGACCGAGCTGAGGGAGTCGAAGCCGAGGTCCTTGAACGTCCACTCGGCCTCGACCTGGCGCGCTTCGGCGTGGCCCAGCACGGCCGCGATGTGCGCGCGGACCAGGTCGAGCGCTGCTTCGTCGCGCTGGTGCTCGGGCAGGGCGGCGAGCCGCTGCCCGAGTGCGCCCAGGGGCGCGGCCTCGGCACCGGTCCCGGTCCCGGTGCCGGTCTCCGTCCCGGTGTCCGCTGCCGCGCCCGGCTGTGGGGCGGCCGGCAACCCGGCGGGGGCGGTGGGGCGAATGGTGTCGTCCAGCCAGTGCCGCTGCCGTTCGAATGCGTAAGTGGGCAGGGGTACCTTCCGGGCTTGACGCCCGTCGGCCCCGGCGCGTCCCTCGAAGAGGGCGTGCCAGTCCGGCTCCACGCCGTGGACGTGCAGGGCCGAGACGGCCGCCAGCAGGGCCTGTGCCTCGGGGCGCCGGGCCCGCAGGGCGGGGACGAAGCGGGCGGCTTCGTCGTCCGTGCAGGTGCGGGCCATGGAGGTGAGCACACCGCCGGGTCCGAGCTCCAGGTAGGTGTGTACGCCCTGTTCGGCGAGGCGGGCGACGCCGTCGGCGAATCGGACCGCGTCACGGACGTGGCGGACCCAGTACTCGGGCGTGCACCCCTCGTACTCGTCGGAGAGCCGGCCCGTCACGTTGGAGACGACGGGGATGCGCGGGGTGTGGAACGTCAGGTTCTCGGCCACGCGGCGGAATTCCGCGAGCATGGGTTCCATGTGCGGGGAGTGGAAGGCGTGGCTGACCCGAAGGCGGCTGGTCTTGCGGCCCAGGGCGGCGCAGGCGTCGGCGATTTCGGTGACGAGGTCCTCGTCGCCGGAGACGACGACGGAGTCCGGGCCGTTCAGCGCGGCGATGCTCACGCGGTCCTCGCGGCCGTCGATGAGCGCGCGCACCTCGTCCTCGGTGCTCTGTACCGCGATCATGGCGCCGCCGGTGGGCAGTGCCTGCATCAGCCGGCCGCGCGCGGCGACCAGTGTGCAGGCGTCGGCGAGCGAGAGGACGCCTGCCACGTGCGCGGCGGCCAGTTCGCCGATGGAGTGGCCCATCAGCAGGTCGGGGGCGATGCCCCAGCTCTCCAGGAGGCGGAACAGCGCGACCTCGACGGCGAACAGCGAGGTCTGGGTGTAGAGGGTCTGGTCGAGGGCGGCCGACTCCTCGGAGTCCTCGGGCGCGAACATGACCTCGCGCAGCGGCCTGGGCAGCTGGGGGTCGAGGTAGGCGCAGATCTCGTCCAGTGCGGCGGCGAAGGCCGGGAACGTCCGGGACAGTTCGCGGCCCATTCCGGTCCGCTGGCTGCCCTGGCCCGAGAAGAGGAAGGCGGTCCGGCCGTGCGGGCCGACGCGGCCCGTGGTCAGTGCGGCGTCGATGCCGCCGGTGGTCAGCTCGCGCAGGGCGCGCAGGAAGTCGGCGCGGTCCTCGGCGACGACGACGGCCCGGTGGTCGAAGGCCGTGCGGCCGGTGGCCAGCGAGTAGCCGATGTCGCCCGGGTCGAGGTGGGGGTGTGCCTCGGCGTGCGAGAGGAGGGCGGCGGCCTGGGCGCGCAGGCCGGACGCGGTCTTCGCGGACAGCGGCCACGGCGTCGGTGCCGGCGCGGTGTCCGGCGGCGTCGTGGCCCCGGTGGGTGCCGGCTCGTCCGCTGCGGTGCGGTGTTCCGACAGCACGATGTGGCAGTTGGTGCCGCCCATGCCGAACGAGCTGACTCCGGCGAGCAGCGGGCCGGCGTCCTGGCCGTTCCACTCGCTGTGCTCGGTGTGCACCCGGAGGTTCAGCCGGTTCAGCGGGATCGCCGGGTTCGGGGTCTCGTAGTTCAGGCTGGCGGGCAGTTCGCGGTGGCGTAAGGCCAGGGCGGTCTTGAGCAGGCCGGTGATGCCGGCGGCGCCCTCCAGGTGGCCGACGTTGGTCTTGGCCGAGCCGACCCGCAGCGGCTGTCCGGCGTCGCGGCCGGCGCCGAGCACCACGCCGAGGGCGGCTGCCTCGATCGGGTCGCCGACCTTGGTGCCGGTGCCGTGCAGTTCCACATAGCCGACGTGGGCGGGGTCGACCCCGGCCCGTTCGTAGGCGAGCCGGAGCACCTGCTCCTGCCCCGCCTGCAGGGGCACGGTCAGGCCCTCGCCGCCGCCGTCGTTGTTGACCGCGCTGCCGCGGATGACGCAGTAGATGCGGTCGCCGTCCGCGACGGCCCGGTCCAGCGGCTTGAGGACGACGATGCCGCCGCCCTCGCCGCGGACGTAGCCGTTGGCGCGGGCGTCGAAGGTGAAGCACCGGCCGTCGGGGGAAAGGCCGCCGAACTTCGCGGCACCCAGGGTGCTTTCGGGGACGATGTTGAGGTTCACGCCGCCCGCGAGCGCGATCGTCGATTCGCCCTTGCGGAGGCTTTCGCAGGCCAGGTGGACCGAGACCAGGGAGGAGGACTGGCCGGAGTCGACGGTGAGGCTGGGGCCGTTCAGGCCGAGGAAGTACGACACCCGGTTGGCGATGATGCTGCGGTGCAGTCCCGTGACGGTGTGCGGGGAGATCGCCGTCAGGCCGGAGCGGTAGTGGAGGGTCGCGTAGTCGTCCCAGATCGCGCCGACGAACACTCCGGTCCGGGTGGAGCGCAGCGTGGCGGGGCGTGTGTGCGCGTCCTCCAGCGCTTCCCAGGCCAACTCCAGCACGAGCCTCTGCTGCGGGTCCATGGCCGCGGCCTCCTTGGGCGAGAGCCCGAAGAACGCGGCGTCGAAGTGGCCGATGCGGTCGAGGAACCCGCCCCGGCGGATGTCCGTCCTGCCGGGCTCGGACGGGTCGGCGTCGGCCGTCGCCGCCGCGTCCCACCGGTCCGGGGGGACGTCGGTGATCGCGTCCGTGCCCTCGCTGAGCAGGCGCCAGAAGGCGGCCGGATCGGCGGCCCCCGGCAGCCGGCAGGCAAGGCCGACGACGGCTACGGCGTCGACGGGCCCCGCCGGACCCGCCGAACCAGCCTGATTCCCAGTCCCGTTGAGCCCGGACTCGACCATATTGCGCTCCACCCACCCACACCTAGAACAAAGAAGCAGCACACATGCCCGCGGCACCTGCGGTCGGCTCGACCGTCCGCGGCCAGAGGCGGTTCGACCCTAGTTTCGGTGCAAAGGGCACGCTCCGGAGCCGTAGCGGGCGAGGTCTAGGGGAATCCCAAGCGAGCGGAGGAGGTGCCATGCGGCACCAAACATGACACTTGCCTTGGCGCCACTTTGGCGCCATGATGACGTCATGGTGGTGGCGCGCCATGTCGGCTCCTCTCACCGGCAGTTCACCGTCACCCAGGCAGGTGACGAGCGGTGCCGCGCCGTGGCCGGGCGACCCGCCGTGCCCTTCGCCCGCGGCGCGCCGACAGCACGTCGTCCGCGCCTCCACCTCTGCTCCGTACGGCACGACGCACAGGAGGACCCATGTCCGAGCACCCCTCGACACACCCCGAACCCCTGGCCGCCTTACCGCTGGAACGCGCTGCCGGTTGCCCCTTCGACCCGCCCGCGGAGCTCGCGGCGATCCGGGAGCGGCGGCCTCTCACGCGGATGCGCTACCCCGACGGCCACGTGGGCTGGCTGGCCACCGGCTACGCCACCGTCCGTACGATCCTGGCCGACCCCCGCTTCAGCTCCCGGTACGAGCTGGTGCACCTGCCCCACCCCGGCGGCCCCGGCAGCCTGCCACCCGCACCGCCCGGCGACATGAGCGGCATCGACGCACCCGGGCACACCCGCTACCGGCGGCTGCTCATGGGCAGGTTCACCGTCCGCCGGATGCGCGAACTCACGGAACGCGTCGAGCAGTTCACGCACGACTGCCTCGACGCCATGGAGCGGCAAGGGCCGCCGGCCGACCTCGTGGAGGCGTTCGCGCAGCCCGTCCCCGCCCTGATGATCTGCGAACTGCTGGGCGTGCCGGCCTCCGGCCGTGACCTCTTCCAGCGTCACGTGCTCACCGTGACCGACCGGAGCCGTTCCCCCCAGGAGCAGGCGGCCGCCTACAGCGCGATCCAGGACGTCATCCACGACCTGGTCCTGGCCAAACGGGCCGCGCCCACCGACGACGTGCTCAGCGACCTGACGCACGACGGCGACCTCACCGACACCGAACTCGCCGGCCTCGGGGCCTTCCTGCTCGGCGCCGGCCTCGACACCACCGCCAACATGCTCGCCCACGGCACGTTCGCCCTGCTGAGCAACCCCGGGCAGCTCGCCGCCCTGCGCGAGGACCCCGGCCTGGCCGACCAGGCCGTCGAAGAGCTGATGCGCTACCTGACCATCGCCGACCCCGGCATCCGGGCGGCCCTGGAGGACGTCGACGTCGACGGCCACCTCATCCGGGCCGGGGAAACGGTCACCCTCTCCCACCAGGCCGCCAACCGCGACCCGGCGCGCTTCCCCGACCCCGACACCCTCGACGTCCACCGCAGGGCCACCGGCCACCTGGGCTTCGGCCACGGCCCCCACCAGTGCCTGGGCCAGCAACTCGCGCGCGTCGAGATGCGCGTCGCCTTGCCCGCCCTGCTCACCCGCTTCCCGGGCCTGCGCCTGGCCGTCCCGCCCGAGGACGTGCCGCTGCGCACCGCCTCCAACGTCTACGGCGTGCACCGGCTCCCGGTCACCTGGTAGCCGGGCGTCCGTCGCGCGCATCGCGAGCGGCGACCGGCATGCCGAAGGGGCCCCGGCTTCGGCCGGGGCCCCTTCGGTGGGCGGAACGTGCAGCCCCTGTCAGACGAAGCGCCGGAGGCGGAGGCTGTTGGTGACGACGAAGACGGAGGAGAAGGCCATCGCCGCACCGGCGATCATCGGGTTGAGCATGCCGGCCGCCGCGAGCGGAAGGGCGGCGATGTTGTAGCCGAAGGCCCAGAAGAGGTTGCCCTTGATGGTGCCCAGGGTGCGGCGGGAGAGGCGGATGGCGTCGGCGGCCACCAGCAGGTCGCCGCGGACGAGGGTGAGGTCGCCGGCCTCGATGGCGGCGTCGGTGCCGGTGCCCATCGCCAGTCCGAGGTCGGCCGTGGCCAGGGCGGCGGCGTCGTTGACGCCGTCGCCGACCATGGCGACCGTACGGCCCTCGGCCTGCAGGCGCTTGACCACGTCCACCTTGTCCTGCGGGAGGACCTCGGCGATGACCTCGTCGATGCCCACCTCACGGGCGACGGCCTCGGCGACGGCCTTGTTGTCGCCGGTCAGCAGGACGGGCGTCAGGCCCAGGCGGCGCAGCTCGGCGACGGCGCGGGCGCTGGTGTCCTTGACGGCGTCGGCGACGGTGAGCACGCCGCGGGCCTCGCCGTCCCAGGCGACGGCCACGGCGGTGCGGCCTTCGGCCTCGGCCGTCGCCTTGGCCGCGGCGAGCTCCGCGGGCAGCTCGATCGCCCACTCGGCCAGGAGCTTCTCGCGGCCGACGAGGACCGCGTGGCCGCCGACGACGCCCTGGACGCCGAGGCCGGCGACGTTCTCGAAGCTCTCGGGGACGGGCAGGGTGCCGGTGCGGGCGGCGGCGCCGTCGGCGACGGCGCGGGCGATGGGGTGCTCGGAGGCGTGCTCCAGCGCGCCGGCCAGCCGCAGCAGGTCCTGTTCGGTGACGCCGGGGGCGGTGATGACGTCGTGGAGGGTCATCCTGCCGGTGGTGACGGTGCCGGTCTTGTCCAGGACGACGGTGTCGACGCGGCGGGTGGACTCCAGGACCTCGGGGCCCTTGATGAGGATGCCCAGCTGGGCGCCGCGGCCGGTGCCGACCATGAGGGCGGTGGGCGTGGCCAGGCCCAGGGCGCAGGGGCAGGCGATGATGAGGACGGCGACGGCGGCGGTGAAGGCGGCGGTGGCGTCGCCGGTCGTCAGCAGCCACGCGAGCAGCGTGCCGAGGGCGATGAGCAGGACGACGGGGACGAAGATCCCGGAGATGCGGTCGGCCAGGCGCTGGACGGCGGCCTTGCCGTTCTGGGCGTCCTCGACGAGCCTGGCCATGCGGGCGAGCTGGGTGTCGGCGCCGACGCGGGTGGCCTCGACGACGAGGCGGCCGGAGGTGTTGACGGTCGCGCCGGTGACGGCGTCGCCGGTGGTGACGTCCACGGGCACGGACTCGCCGGTGAGCATGGAGGCGTCGACGGCGGAGCTGCCCTCGACGACGGTGCCGTCGGTGGCGATCTTCTCGCCGGGCCGTACGACGAACCGGTCGCCGGCCGCCAGCTCCCCCACGGGGATGCGCACTTCGCGTCCGTCGCGCAGCACGGTCACGTCCTTGGCACCCAGTTCGAACAGGGCGCGCAGGGCGGCGCCGGCCTTGCGCTTGGACTTCGCCTCCAGGTAACGCCCGGCGAGGATGAAGGCGGTGACGCCTGCGGCGGCCTCCAGGTAGATGGAGGAGGAACCGTCCGCCCGCGAGACCGCGAAGTCGAAGCCGTGCCGCATGCCCGGCATGCCCGCGTGACCGAAGAACAGGGCCCACAGCGACCAGCCGAGGGCCGCGAGCGTGCCGATCGACACCAGCGTGTCCATGGTCGCGGCGCCGTGCCGGGCGTTGGTCCAGGCCGCCTTGTGGAAGGGCAGGGCACCCCACACCACGACCGGGGCGGCCAGCGTCAGGGACAGCCACTGCCAGTTGTCGAACTGCAGCGGCGGCACCATCGCCATGAGCGCCACCGGCAGGGAGAGCAGCAACGACACCAGCAGCCGCTGCCGGAGCGCCCCGGCCTCGTCGCCCTCCGGGCCGCCTTCCGGGGTGTCCGCCGGGGCGGTCGCCTCTTCCCGGGCCGCCGGCTTCGGCGGCTCCTGCGCCGTGTAGCCGGTCTTCTCGACGGTGGCGACGAGGTCGGCGACCTCGACGCCCGGCCCGTAGGCGACCTTCGCCTTCTCGGTGGCGAAGTTGACCGTCGCCGAGACGCCGTCCATGCGGTTGAGCTTCTTCTCGATGCGGGCGGCGCACGAGGCGCAGGTCATGCCGCCTATGGAGAGCTCGACTTCGGAGACGGGCGCGGCCGGGGCCTCGGCCTGCTCGGGGGCGATGCTGGTCATGGGGTGGCTCCAGGGGGGAGGGCCGGGCCGTGCGGCGTCCATATCAGTGGAGCGGCACGGCCGGCGCGGAATACCGGGAGGGGGTATGGGGTGGGTTCTCAGGCGCGGCCGGCGAGCTCGTAGCCCGCCTCGTCCACGGCGGCGCGCACGGCCTCGTCGTCCAGCGGGCCGGCGGAGGCCACGGTGACCAGGCCGGTGGCGGCCACAGCCTGCACGGACGTCACGCCTGCCAGGGCGGAGAGCTCCTGCGTGACCGCGCCCTCGCAGTGGCCGCAGGTCATGCCGGTCACCTTGTAGACGGTGGTGACGCCGTTCGTCTGGGTGGTCATGCTTACTTCCTTCAGGACGTGTGCGTGGGCTGGCACAGGAGGGCCGGGGTGACTCCCGGCGTCTCCTGACGTTGAGAACCATATACCCCCCCGGGGTATTCCGGAAGGCGGGGCGTCCCGGTCGCGTCAGGCGCTGAGAACGGCGGCGTGGGCGACCGGCCACCACCGGGTGAGGGCCGGCGCCGGCGAACCCGCGGAGAGCGGGGGCCGCGTCAGCCGAGGCCGGCGCGCAGGGCGTCGACGGCGATGCGGGCGGCGGTGCCGATGACGGCGTCGGCCGGCGGGAGGACGGCGGCGGGGCTGGCGGCACGGGTGAACACCGCCACGGCGTAACGGCCGCCGTCCGGGTACTCGACGACGCCCACCTCGTTGCGGACGGTGGGCAGGCTGCCGGTCTTGCCGGCGACGTGAACGTCGTCGAAGGGGAACCCGGAGGCCAGCCGGTGCGGCCAGACCTGCAGCCCCATCAGGCGGCGCATCGCGGCGGCGTGCTCCGGGGCGCAGGCTTCGTCCCGCCAGATCGCGCCGAGCAGACGGGTCATGTCGCGCGGGGTACTGCGGTTCGTGGCGGCGGGGTCGAGCACGCGGAGCCCGGCGACGACGCGGGGGTCGGCCAGTGCCCGGGGGCCGCCGGGGCCGGTGTCCTCCTTCAGGAGGGCGAGGAATTCACCGAACGTGTGGACGGCGTGGGTGCGGGTGAGGCCCAGGCGCCGGGTGGTGTCGTTGACGGTGTCCAGGCCGAGACGGTCGAGGAGCAGGTCGGCGGCCGCGTTGTCGCTGACGGCCATCATCAGGTAGGCGGCGTCGCGCAGGGAGAGCCGGGCCTCGTCGAGCATGGCGGCGAGCCCCGTCGGGCCGGGCGTACGGCCGGGCGCCGGGCACACGGTCTGCTCGGAGAGGTCCAGCCCGCCGGCCTCCGCCTGCTGGTGAAGGGCCACGAGCAGGCAGAGCTTGTGCACGCTGGCGGTGACGACCGGCTGGTCGGCACCCGCGTCGATCTGGGCTCCGGAGTCGATGTCGACGGCGTGCAGCCAGCCGGTGACGCCGGCCTCGGCGAAGGCGGCGCGGACGCGGCCGCGGGTACGGGCCTTGGTCTCGGTCATATCCAGTACTCCGCCGTCGGGCGCAGGTGCAGGGGGCTGGGGGGCAGGTCGCCGCCGGCGGTGGCGGTGACGGCGAGGGCATCGGTGACGGTGTCGGCGAAGGCCAGGGCGGCGGCGTCGCCGCGCCCCTTGGGCCAGGCGGCGGAGTGGCGCAGGGCCAGGGGGGCGCCGGCGAGCGGGCGCCAGGTGATGTCCGGGTCCCGGGCGGGTCCGGCGTCGCGCGGGCCGAAGGCGACGGCGCGGGAGGAGAGGATCAGACCGCGGATGAAGCCGGTGCCCTGCCCATGGCGGACCGCGGCGGGGGTGTAGCCGTGCCGGGCGCAGGTGGTCAGCAGGTCGTCGTGCACGGCCGGGGCCTGGGCGCGGGGGAAGAGGATCAGGTCGTAGCCGGTGAGGGCGGCCAGCGGAACCGTCTCGGACCGGGCGGCCGGGGCGTGCCGCGGCAGCAGGACGCCCAGCTCGTGGCGGAGGACGGGGCCGAGCTCCAGCCCGGCGACGTCGCAGGGGTGACGTACGAGCCCCACGTCCAGGTCGTGCGAGGCGAGCCCGGCGAGCTGGTCGGCCGTGGACAGTTCGTGCAGCTCCAGCTCCACTCCGGCGTGCTGCCGCCGGAAGCCGGCCAGGATCGCGGCGATGGTGTCGCCGGCGACGTCGGGCGGCAGGGCGGCGCGCAGCAGTCCGCTGCGGCCCTCCCGGATGCGGCGGGCCGTTGCCGTCAGCGCCTCGGAGCGGGCGAGGATCTCGCGGGCCTCGTCCAGGAGCAGGGTGCCGCCTTTGGTGATCGTGACCTGCCGGCTGGTGCGCTCGAACAGGCGCACTCCCAGCTCCCGCTCCAGGCGCTGGATGCGCTGCGACAGGGGCGGCTGGGCCATGCCCAGCCGCTGGGCGGCACGGCCGAAGTGTGACTCTTCTGCAACAGCCACGAAGCACTGGAGGTGGCGTATCAGGTCCACGAACAGGGACTATATCCGAGATTAATCAATCGGATATCGATATCGATCTTGGACGGGCGGGTCGGGCGACTGCTCTTCTCGGGGGCATGCCTCTCCTCCCTGACCGGCGCTCCGGGCGCCGCGCCCCGGTTCCCCCGGCCCCCGGGCCTTCGCACACCACCGCACGCCGCGGGCGGCGCCTCCATACGGCCCGCCTGGCCCTCGCGGCGACAGGAGCGCTCGCCGCGGCGACCGGCGGGGCGTACGCCGCCGGGTGGGGGCCGTTCGCCTCCGCTCCGGCGTCCTCCGATCCCACGGCCACGGCCCAGGCACGGGCGTTCCTGGCCGACTGGGCGGCGGGCCGGATGAAGGAGGCCGGGAGCCGCACCACCAGCCCGCAGCAGGCCGAGAGCACGCTGCGGAACTTCACCGCCGGCCTGGAGATCGGCAAGCCGGACCTCACCGCCGCGACGGCCACCACCGCACGGGCCGGCACCGTCACCGTGCCCTTCACCGCGAAGATGCCCGTCACCGGACTGGGGACCTGGACCTACACCTCGAAGCTCCCGCTGCGCAGACAGCAGGACGGCACGTGGAAGGTGGGCTGGGCCCTCTCCCTCGTCCACCCGAAGCTCAACAGCACCGACAAGTTCCGTCTGGAACGCGAGAGCGCCGGCACGGTCGAGGCCACCGGCCGCGGGGGCGCGCCCCTCTCCGGCAGTACGTATCCCTCCCTGGGGCCCGTCATCGCCCAGCTCGGCAAGGCCGCCGGGGGCGGCCCCCGGGGAGCCGTCCTGGTCGTCGACCGCGTCTCGGGAGAGAACAAGGGCACGGAGGCCACCTTCGGCACCGCACCCGCCCGGGCCGGCGGCGGACCCGTGCGCACCACCATCGACCCGGCGTGGCAGGCGGCCGCCGAGAAGGCCCTCGCCTCCAAGAGCCGGGGCAGGAACGCCGCCCTCGTCGCCCTGCGGACCGGCACCGGCGAGATCCTCGCCGTGGCGAACTCCCCGTCCTCCGGCTTCAACCGTGCCGTCTCCGGCACCTACGCGCCCGGCTCCACCTGGAAGATCGTCACCAGCAGCGCACTGCTGCTCAAGAACGCCGTCACGCCGGGCACCGTCGTCGACTGCCCCAAGTACCTGACGGTCGGCAAGCAGTTCCACAACGTGGAGCTGGGCGAGCACCGGGGCGCCACCTTCGCCGAGGACTTCACCGAGTCGTGCAACACCGCCTTCATCAGCCTGCGCGACAAGCTCGGTGACCGGGAACTGGGCGACGTGGCCAAGAAGCACTTCGGCCTGGGCCACGACTGGAACATCGGCATCCCCTCCTTCGACGGGGCGGCTCCCGCACCGGGCGACCAGACCGAGAAGGCCGCAGCGATGATCGGGCAGGGCAAGGTCCTGGGCAACCCGCTGACCATGGCGTCGGTCACCGCGACGGCGGTCTCCGGCACCTTCCGCCAGCCCACCCTCCTCCCCGGCACCCGCGGCACGACCGCCACCGCGCCGCTCCCCGAGGACGTGGTCGACCGGCTCCGCGCCATGATGCGCGCCACGGTCACCGACGGCACCGCCAAGGGCCTGGCGGACCTGCCCGGCGACGTCGGCGCGAAGACCGGTACCGCAGAGGTCTCCGAGCAGGCCCCCAACAACGGCTGGGTCGCCGCGCACCGGGGCGGCGTCGCCATCGCCGCCGTCGTGGAAGGCGGCCTCAGTGGCAGCGCCTCCGCCGTACCCCTCGTCCACGACGTGCTGGCCGCCGTACCGGCCGGCCGTTCCTGACCGGCCACCGCGGGACCGCCACAGACGGCCGGATCGCCACCGACCGCAGACCGCCAGAGATCGCAGACCGCCCGTACGAAAGGTCATCACGCCATGAACGCATCCCCCACGAGGCGCTCCGTCCTCGCCGCCCTGACCGGGCTCGCAGCCCTTCCCCTCACCGGGTGCCGGACCGGTGCTTCCGCTTCCGCAGCGCCCACCGCATCCCGCAGTGCCGCGCAGGAAGCCGAGCGCGCGTTCGGTGAGCTGGAGATGACGCACAAGGCCCGGCTGGGTGTCTTCGCCATCGACACCGGCAGCGGCCGGACCGTCGCCCACCGGCCCGACGAGCGCTTCGCCTACGCCTCGGTCTGCAAGGCGTTCCTTGCCGCCGCCATGCTGAAGAAGCACACGCTCCAGGAACTCGACCGGCTCGTGCAGGTCGGCAGCAACGTTCCGGTCGGCCACTCGCCCGTCACCTCCCGGCACGTCGGCAGCGGCATGACCGTGCGCGAGCTGTGCGATGCCGCCGTCCGCTACAGCGACAACGGCGCGGCCAACCTCCTCTTCGACGAACTCGGTGGCCCTAGGGGCCTGCAGGACGCTCTCGTCGCGGTCGGCGACCGCGTCACCCGGGCCGACCGGTACGAAACCGACCTCAGCGAAGCCACCCCCGGTGACCCCCGCGACACCAGCACCCCGCGTGCCATGGCCGCCGACCTGCGCGCGTTCGTCCTCGGCGACGTCCTGGCCCAGGACAAGCGGGCGCTCCTGACCGACTGGCTCCAGCGGAACACCACGGGGGACAAACTCATCCGCGCCGGCGTCCCGCGCGGCTGGCAGGTGGGCGACAAGACGGGATCGGGTGGCTACGGCGCGCGCAACGACGTCGCCGTCCTCTGGCCTCCCCAGGCCGCCCCGATCGTCATCGCCGTCTTCTCCAGCGGCAGGACCAAGGACGCGAAAGCGGACGACACGCTCATCGCCAAGGCCGCCGAAGCCACCGTCAAGGCCCTGGCCTGACCCGTCACAGCTGCTCTCTCGGGGCCTTCCGGCCCCGCAGCCGTGCCGCTAGCCCTGCGGCAGCCGGCGGACCTCGCCCGTACCCAGCGTGATCACGGCCCGGGGCCGCATGGGCTCCTCGCCGCGCCGGGAGAGCAGCACCACCTCCTCGACCACGGCCCGCAGGGAGCCGAGCCGGACGGCGCACTCGGCGGCCAGGGGCTGCGGGTCCTGAGTGCGGCCGAGGGACAGGTGCGGGGTGAAGCGGCGGTCGCGCCCGCGGCACAGCGGGAACGGCTGCCCCAGCGCCCGGTGGAGGCGGGCCCACGGTGCCGGTCCCGCCGCTGCCGGATCGAGCCACACCGTCGCGTAGTGCCGGTGCCGGAAGTACCGCACGCCGGCCAGCCGCGCCGCGAACGCCGGGCTGTCCGCCGCCCCGGCGGACAGCAGCGGCAGGGCCCGGGTGAACTCCTCCTCCGGTACGAAGCCGAACAGCAGGTTCACGTGCGGCGGCCACCGCCGCACCTGCGGATCGTGCTCCCAGCGGATGTCCTGAATCGCCGGCCAGAGCTCCTGCGGCGGCAGCCAGGCCACCGCCGTCCGGGCCGTCGGCGCCGCATCGAGCACGCCCACCGGCCCGGCCCCGCCGAAGACCGGGTTCCCGTCCACACTGCCATGGTCCGGGCCACGCCCGCATCGCACGAGTCGGCGGGGCCGCGCACCGCCGCTAGGGCCGGCCGCCGGAAGCCCCGAGGATGCCGCGCAGGTCGACGATCTCGTAGCCGCGCGCGTGGACGGCGTCGATGAGCACGGGCAGTGCCTGCGCGTCGAGCACGGAGTCCTGGCCGTCCGGCATGCCGACGTGCATCTGCACGATCGCCCCGGGCCGCAACGCGTCCAGCGCCCGCTGGACGACCTTCTGCACGGACATGCCGCCCGCAGTGCCGAGGTAGCCCTTGGTGTCGGTGGTGAACTCGATGTCGGCGAAACCGAGGGCGTTGACCTCGGCGATCTGCTGGGGAGTGGTGTCCCCGTAGGGGAAGCGGAAGAACGGCAGCGGCTCCACACCGGTCGCGGACCGGATCGCGCGGTCGGCCTTCAGGACCTCCGCCGCGCGCTCCCCCGGGGTCAGGGATGCGAAGTGCGGGTGGCTGTGGGAGTGGTTGCCGATGCCGTGCCCGGCCGCCGCGAGGGACCGGGCGGCCCCCGGGTGCCGTTCGGCGAAGTCACCGGTCAGGAAGAAGGTCGCCGGAACGCCGCGCCGGTGCAGCTCGTTCAGCACCGCGTCGATTCCCTCGTCGTGCCAGGCGGCGTTGAAGGTCAGGGCGACCACGTGCCGTTGTGTACACATCGTGCGGTTCTCGGAGCCGTAGAGGGCGCGCGCCGGGTCCGCGGCATCGGCCCTGACGGGCGCGAAGACCGGGCGGCCCTGCCCGGTAGCGGGGCCGGCTGTCGTGCCCGCGGCCAGAACCGCCGTCACGAGGGCGGCCGGCACACGGACGGTCCACCGCGATGACTTCGGGAAAAGGATCACACGGCAAGCTACAGGGCTGTGTCTGGAGCGAGTTGGAGGCGGGGCCGGTGACGACCACCCCACGGGAGGGGTGGTTGCGGTGCGGGGAGAGGCGAGGATCGTTTCTCCCTCCTCGTTCGAGTGGCGAGTGCATGCCCGTGTACACCCGAGGGCAGCCCTGGGGAACGCCACCGGTCTTCAACTCCTCCCAGGCGAAAGGCGGATCGATGCGTCGCATTGCCGGCCACGGACAGCAGCAGCTCACCGGCTCAGCCGGCGGTGGGCCGAACAGACGGGGGCTCCTGCGCCTGGCGGCTGCCGCCGGGGCGGTGGCGGCGGCAGGTGCCGCCGGTCCGGCCGTCGGGCACGCGCGGGGCACGGCTGCGCCCCGGGCCGTGACGGGCCGCCCGCCCGTGACCGGGCCGCTGGCCGGGCAGGACGTCGCCAGGCTGCCGATCAGCGAGAAGAAGGTGGCGCTGACCTTCGACTGCGGCAGCAGCCCGGACGGCGTCGACAAGGTGCTGACGGCCCTTGAGGCGCATGCGCTGCCCGCGACGTTCTTCATGACCGGCCGCTTCGCGTCGGACCACGCCGAAGCGGCCCGGCGCATCGGCCGCGCGTACCCGGTGGGCAACCACTCCATGACCCACCCCGAATTCCCGAAGCTCACGCACGCCGAGCGCGTCCGGGAGCTCCGCGCGGCGGACCGGTCCATCGAAGGGGCCATCGGGCGGGCTACCGCGCCCTTGTTCCGGTTTCCGTTCGGCGCGGTCGACCGGCAGTGCGTCGACGAGGTGAACGCCGAAGGGTACGTCTGCGTCCGCTGGACGGTGGACACCGTGGGCTGGAAGGGCGCCGCCGCGGGCGCCACCACCGACACCGTCATCGCCCGCGTCATGGAGGCCCTGGCCCCGGGCGCCATCGTCCTCATGCACGTCGGCCGCACGAGCAATGCCGACCCCTCGACCGTCGACGCGACGGCCCTGCCCCACCTGATCGAGGCCATCGGCGACCGGGGCTACGGCTACACCTCGCTCGGCACCCTCATCGGCTGACCGTTCCGGCGTCACCGGGCCCGCAGCCGGGTCACTGACCGTCACCTGCCGGCCCTCCCTGTTCCGCTGCCCGGCTGTGCGGGCATGGGCCTGGAGCGCGCGAAGCGCTACTGCAGTGATCGCGGGCCACTCGTCCACCGGCCCCCGACCAGAGAAGGGAAAGACGGCATGACCTCACACATACCGGCCCGCCCCACGCCCGGGACGGCCACCGGCCGCACCGTCAGCACGCCGCCGGAGGGGCTGCTGTTCCTGGACCGGGCGGCCGTGCGCGCCTGCGCCGGGAGCATCGACCCGGTGGAGGCCGTCGAGTCGGTGCTGCGGGCGCACGCCGCCGGACGCACGGAGCTGCCCCCGGAGGGCTACCTGCCCTGGGCCAACTCCCAGGGCGCCTACTGCCGGTCGCTCGCCATGCTCGGTGCCGTGGGCGGCCCCGACGGCACGGCGTACGGCATGAAGCTGATCAACGCCGCGACCTCCAACCCCGCCCAGGGCAGGGACCGGGCGGGCGGATGCGGCTTCCTCTTCGACCCCGAGACCGCCCGGCCCGTCGTCCTGGCCGAGGCCGCCTACCTGTCGGCCCTGCGCACGGCCGCCTACACCATGTCGAGCCTGCGCCACCTCGGCCCGCCCGCCTTCGACGAGGTCACCCTGATCGGCTGCGGGGCGCAGGCCCGGACCCACGCCGAGCTGCTGGCGCGCTACTTCCCCGCCGTCCGCGCCCTGCACGTCCACGACCTGCTCCCGGAGCGCACCGCCGCCTTCGCCGACTGGGTGGGCGAGCGCGGCCTGCCGTTCACCGTGACCGCGCACGAGCACGCCGAACGGGCCGCGGCGGCCAGCCCGGTGGTCATCACGGTCACCGTCTCCGACACGGGCTACCTCGGCGCGGCGGCCCTGCGGCCCGGCAGCTTCGTCGCCCACGTGTCCCTGGACGATCTGCTGCCGGAGGTGTTCGACCGGGCGGAGGCGGTGTACGTCGACGACGTCACCCTGGTGCGGGAGAACCCCCGCCGCGTCCTGGGCCGGCTGATGGCCGAGGGCCGGGTCCTGCCACCCGGCGCCGGCGAACGGACGGACGGCGCCACGGTGGTGCGCGGCACCCTCGGCGACGTCCTCACCGGAGCCGTGCCCGCCCGGCGCCCCGAGCGGGGGGTGGTGGTCAGCAACCCGTTCGGCATGGCGGTCCTGGACGTCGGGCTGCTGGCACGGGTGTTCGCGCGGGCCACCGCCGACGGTCTCGGCACCCGCATCGACCTGCTGGGAGAGGACCGATGAGCCGCCACCGACCTTGGGCGGCGAGCTCTGTGGACGGCCCCGGTCAGGCGGCAGTCGGGGCGCCGGCCACCCGGCGCTCGCCCCCGTTGCGCTCCTGCCAGAAGCGGTACACCTCGACCGCGTCCTCGCGCGGCTCGTGACGCATGGGCAGCCGGCGCTCGTCCCAGTCCTTGGCGAACTCGTCGTAGAAGGTGTTCAGCTCGAAGTACGTGCGGTCGTCGACGTAGTGGGGCTCGTAGGCGTCGCGGGTCGTGAGGAAGACGACCTCGTCGGGCGAGCAGTAGTACAGCGATCCCAGGCACATCGGGCAGGGGTGGGCGAGCACGTAGATGGTGGTGCCGGTCAGGTGCTCGGTGCCCAGCGTCGTGCACGCCTCGCGGATGGCGAGGATCTCCGCGTGGGCGGTGGGGTCGCCACTCTGGGCGACCTTGTTCGGGCTCTCGGCCAGGATCCTGCCGTCCTTGACGATGACGGTCGCGAACGGGCGGCCGCCCTCGGCGACGTTCTGCCGGGCGATGTCGATGGTGCGCTGGACGAAGTCCATGAACGGGCCTTCCGGTGCGGGGGGGTGGAGACGGAGGGGAGAAGAGGGGCGGGGCCCGGTCGGGCCCCGCCCGTTCCGGGTCAGAAGGGCTTGGTCGGCAGGTACTTGCCGTCCAGGGTGATGACGGCGCGCTCGCCGCCCTCGGGGTCGGCGACCTTCTTCACGTCCAGCTTGAAGTTGATCGCGGAGATGATGCCGTCCCCGAACTGCTCGTGGACCAGGGCCTTGAGCGTGGTGCCGTAGACCTGGAGCATCTCGTGGAAGCGGTAGATCGTCGGGTCGGTGGGGATGCCGCCGGGGATCGAGCCGCGGGTGGGGATGGTCTGCAGCAGCAGGGCGGCGTCCGCGTCGAGGCCCAGCAGCCCGGCCACGGCCTCGGCGGACTTCTCGGGCAGGGGGTGCTGGCCGAGGACGGCGGCGGTGGTGAAGGCGACCGACAGGCCGGAGGCGTCGGCGATCTGCTGCCAGGAGAGGTTCTTGCGGGTCTTGGCGTCGACGGCCTGGACGGCCAGGGCCTCACGGGCGGTGGGGTCGAACTGGGCGTGCACCATGAGAGGGGCTCCTTTTCTGGGGGTGCCGGTCCGCGGGAACGACGGGAAGAACGGGACCGCGCGGAAGCGGCAGGATCTTGGGTGGGGGCAGTGGTCCCCGTACGGGGACAGGAGAGGGGGGTGCCGGCCCCGCTCAGGAGGCGAGGGCGGTGTCCGCGCCGGGGGCGTCGAGCGCTTCGACGCCCCCGGTGGCGATGTCGAAGACCCAGCCGTGCAGCGTCACCTTCTTCTCCGCCAGCGCCCGGGCGACGGAAGGGTGGGTGGTCAGGTTCGTCAGCTGCGCGTACACGTTCTGGCGCACCAGGGCCCCCACCTTCCGCGGACCGGCTTCCGTGCCGGCCGTGCGGGCCAGGGCGGCATCCGCGTGCCGCAGCCAGTCGGCGACCACGGGGGCGCCGCCGAGGTCGTGGCCTTCGGCCAGGGCGGTCATCGCACCGCAGGCCGAGTGCCCGCAGACGACGATGTCGGTCACGCCCAGCACGGCGACGGCGTACTCGATGCTCGCCGTCACCCCGTCGGCGCCGGGCGTGTAGGCGGGGACGAGGTTGCCCGCAGTGCGCACGACGAAGAGCTCACCCGGCTCGCCCTGGGTGATCAGCTCCGGCACCACCCGGGCGTCCGAACAGCCGATGAACAGCGTGTGCGGCGCGTGGTGCGCGGCCAGGTGGGCGAAGAGCCCTTGCTTGGCCGGGAAGACGTTCTCCTGGAAACGCGCGACGCCTTGGGCGAGGTCTCGCATGGGGTCACTCCCTTCGGTAGCTGCCGGGCCCTCGGGGCCGGCGAGATCCACCATGCACGACCTGCACCTATAGAGTCCAAGAGCCGCTACCCATGCTTTCTATTGACCACATCTATAGTGGGCTCATGGCCGCTCTCGAACTGCGTCACCTGCGCTACCTGCTCGCCGTCGCCGAACACGGCAACTTCACCCGCGCCGCCGAAGACCTGCACATCTCCCAGCCCACCCTGTCCCAGCAGATCAAGCAGCTGGAACGCACGCTGGGCGTGCAGCTGCTGGACCGCACCGGCCGTACGGTGCGGCTCACCGACGCCGGAGCCGTCTACACCGACCACGCCCGGCGCGCGCTGCGCGACCTGGCGGCCGCCGAACGCGCCGTCCACGACGTCCAGGACCTCTCCCACGGCCACCTTCGTCTGGGCGTCACCCCCACGTTCACCGCCTACCTCGTCGGCCCGCTCACCGCCGAGCTCCACGCCCGCCACCCCGGCGTCGGCCTGACCCTGGCGGAGCTGACCCAGGACCGCATCGAAGCGGCCCTGCTCGCCGACGACCTCGACCTCGGCATCGCCTTCGCCGGCCCCCACCTGCCCGGCATCGCCGCCATATCGCTGTTCACCGAATCCCTCAGCCTCGTCACCGGCACCCACCACGCCCGCACACCGCCGGACCCCCTACCGGCCGCGGCCCTGAAGGACCGGCAACTGGCCTTGCTCAGCGGTGACTTCGCCACCCGTGGCCACATCGACGCCTATTTCGCCGGTCAGCGGGTCGCCCCCCGCATCATGGTCGAGGCCAACTCCATCCAGGCCCTCACCGAGATCGTCCGGCGTACTCCCCTGGCCACGGTCCTGCCCGACGCCATCACCCACGACCATCCCCACCTCGTTCCCGTCCCCCTCGACCCACCCCTGCCCACCCGCACCGTCACGCTCCTCCACCGCGACGGCGCCTACCGGAGCGCCGCCGCCCACGCCTTCACCCGCCTCACCCACGACCTCGTCCACACCCGCGCCTACGCCCCGCCCGGCGCCGGCAGGCCGGGATGACGCGGTGCCGGGGAAGGGCCGCCCGCCGTCGGACGTCAGCGTCAGCGTCAGCCGTCACCGCGTCGGAAGGTCGCGCGGTAGTCCCCCGGGCGTCGTCCGGTGTGCCGGGCGAAGAGAGCGGCGAAGGTTCCGGGGTCCCTGTACCCGACCGCGGCAGCGATGCTCGCAACGGTCCGGTCCGTGGTCTCCAGGAGGTGACGGGCGCGACGGACGCGCGACGACTGCAGGTAGGCGAGCGGGCTCCGGCCCGTCTCGTCCGCGAAGCGCCGCAGCAGCGTCCGCGTGCTGACGTTGAACGCGTCCGACAGCGCGGCGAGGTCGTACCGGGCGGTCAGGCTCTGGTCGAGCCGTCGCATGACCCTCTGGGAGAACTCGTTCCCGGGCTGCGGAAGAAGGCGCGGGTCGACGTACGGGGTCTGGGACGTTCGCGCGGCGTCGACGAGCGCCACGCGCGCGGTCGTCCGTGCCACGCCGGCACCGCTGTGCCGGCGGATGAGCTCCAGCGCGAAGTCGTACATGGCGCTGAAGGCCGCCGTGGTCGTCACCCCCTTGTCGGTGACGACCAGGCGGTCGGCCCGGACATCGGTGTCCGGACAACGTCGGGCCAGTTCGTCCGCGTGGAGCCATGACGTCGTGGCCCGGCGCCGGCTGAGAAGTCCCGCCTCGGCGAGCAGGAACGCACCGACGCAGAGGGAGACCACGCCGTCGCCCGCGGCGGCGTGTGCGCGTATCGCCGCGATGTCAGGGGCGAGGGAGGCGAGTTTCGCATCCACGTCCAGACCCGGCGGGAATTCGAACCCCGGCACGACGAGGACGTCGACGGTGCGCAGCGGAGAGACGGCCAGCGGCATCCCACCCGCTGCGGCGACGCGGCGGCGGGGCGAGACGACCGACACCTCGTATCCGGCCCGGTCCGGTCCGGCGACGTGCATGGCCATCGTCAAGAGATCGGGCACGCCGAACACTTCGGACGCGAAGCAGCCCGGATAGGCCAGGACACCGACCCTCAGCGCACCCACGCCCGCCTCCTCACCACCGGCCTGGGGCGAGATTACCCTCGTCCGTGGCGACCTGGCCTCTCACCGTGCGCGGGGCCCCGGGCCACGCTGTCGCCATGGGTGCTTCCAACGGACGTCTTGACGACGCGATCACGGACTTCTCCCGCCGGCGCGTGGACGTGTACGGGATGGTGAAGACGGTGTACACCGCGGGTTCCGGGCCGGCCGTCGTCCTGATGCCGGAGATGCCCGGCATCAGCCCCGACGTCCTCCGGCTCGCGCGCTGGATACGGGACGCGGGCTTCACCGTCCACCTCCCGTCCCTGTTCGGGGCCGACGGCGCCTGGCCCACGGCGGAGGGCGGCAGGGAGGTCGTCCGCCGCGCGTGCGTCAGTGCGGAGTTCCGTGCGTTCGCCGGCGGTGGCACCAGCCCCGTCACGGCGTGGCTGCACGGGCTCGCGCGCCAGGCCCACGCCGAATGCGGCGGTCCGGGGGTCGGGGCGATCGGGCTGTGCTTCACCGGCAACTTCGCCCTCACCATGGCGCTCGAACCAGCCGTCATCGCGCCGGTGGTCGCTCACCCGTCGCTGCCGCTGGACGACCCGGCCGGGCTTGAGCTCGGCGACGAGGACGCGCGCGCGGTACGGGACCGCATCGCGCGTGACGGACTGACGGTGCTCGCCTACCGCTTCGACGACGACCGCTGGTGCACCGGCCAGCGCTTCGCCGCCTACCAGGCCCTCCTCGGCGACGCCTTCGACGGCCGCGTCCTTCCCGGCAGTTCCGCCCACACCGACCCGCCCCCGTTCTTCCGTGACGTCGTCGGATGCCCGCACAGCGTCGTCACCGCCCACCTCGTCGACGAGGAGGGACATCCCACGCTGCAGGCGAGGGACGAGATCCTCGCGTTCCTCACCGAGCGCCTGAGCCGAAGTCGTCCACATGGGCCCGCACCCAGCTCCGCAGGTGGGCCAGGGGCTCCAGGGCGCCCCGGCCGAGTGCGGTGAGTTCGTAGTCGACGCGGGGCGGGACCTCGGCGTGGACGGTGCGCAGGACCAGGCCGTTGTCCTCCAGCCGGCGCAGGGTGGCGGTCAGCACCTTGGGGCTGACGCCTTCGAGCTTGCGCCGCAGTTCGCCGAAGCGGCGCGGGCCGTCGGCGAGGGCGGTGACGGCCAGCCCCGTCCACTTGTTGGCCAGGAGCTCGAAGACGGCTCGGCCCGGGCAGAGCAGGGCGTAGATGTCGTGACGGGATTCGCGGTCGGGCCGACCGGAGGGGGTGGTCTGGAGAGCTGCCATGGGCCCATTGAACAGCAATGCTTCCCTTTGGATAGTAAGGGCCCTTGCGGGTGACCACCGGGCTCCTCGTACGTTCCGGGCATGACGAACACCACCGCTTCCCCTTCCGTACCCGTCGTCCCCGCCCCCGCCGCCGCGCCCGTGCGGGTGGGCATCGTGGGCCTCTCCGCCCGTGGCGGCTGGGCGGCGCAGGCCCACCTTCCGGCGCTGCGACTGCTGCCCGGCTTCGAGGTGCGCGCTCTGGCGGCCGGCGGCGTCGCCTCGGCACGGGCGGCCGGCGCGGCCCACGGGGTGCCGCTGGTCTTCGGGGACGCCGCGTCCCTGGCCGCCTCGCCGGAGGTGGACCTGGTGGTGGTCAGTGTGCGGGTGCCGCTGCACCGGGAGGTGGTGCTGGCCGCACTGGCGGCCGGCAAGGCGGTGCTCTCGGAGTGGCCGCTTGGCAACGGGGCGGCGGAGGCCCGGGAGTTGGCAGATGCGGCCGCCGCGGCGGGGGTGCGCACGTTCGTGGGTCTGCAGGCCCGTAGCGCGCCGGCCGTCCGGTACGTGCGGGACCTGGTGGCCGACGGGTACGTGGGCGAGGTCCTCTCCACCAGCCTGGTGGCCTCGGGCCGGCGCTGGGGCCCGGAGTTCGAGCCGGCCGGGGCGTACCTGCTGGACCGGGCCAACGGCGGCACCATGCTGACCATCCCGTTCGGCCACACCATCGACGCCGTGACCATGGTGCTCGGCGAGTTCGCCGAACTGTCCGCCACCACCGCCGTGCGGCGGCCGGTCGTGCGGGAGGAGGGGACGGGGCGGCCGGCCCGGATGACGGCCCCGGACCAGGTGGCGGTGACCGGGGTGCTGGAGTCGGGCGCGGTGGCCTCGGTGCACTTCCGGGGCGGGCTGTCCCGGGCGACGAACTTCCACTGGGAGATCAACGGCACCGAGGGCGACCTGGTGATCACCGGCGACTCGGGCCACCTCCAGCAGGCCCGCCTGACGGTGCGGGGCGTCCGGGGCCGGGCCGACGTGCCGGACGAACTGCCGGTGCCGGAGCACTACCACGACGTGCCCGCCCTGACCCCCCTGCGGGGCACACCGGCCCACCAGGTCGGTGCCCTCTACGCCGGCATCGCCACCGACCTCGCCACCGGTTCGGCCCGCGTCCCGGACTTCGCTCACGCGGCACACCGGCAGGAACTGCTGGACGCGATGGAGCGATCTGCGGCCACCGGGCGCCGGGTGGCGCCCACCGGCCCCACCCGGTCGGGCAGCTGACGATCCGAAAGGCCCCCCTCCTGCCGGGAATGTGCGCCGCGACAGCGGAGGCGGCCGGGCAGCACCATGGTCCGTTCGAACGCCGGTGGCCGGGGTGGGGCCCGGTACCGGGCATGGCGGCACGGTGTTCCGCTCCTGCGTGGTGTAAGCAGGGACCATGGATGCTCGGCGACTCCCCGGGGCCCACCGACGGTCCCGGAAGCGAAGCCGTGCCCTGGTGGCGGTGCCGCTCCTCCTCGTCCTGGTCGTCACCGTGGTCGACATCCTGGCCCCGCCCGAAGTGCACCTCGGCCCCTTCCTCGTCGCCGCTCCCGCCATCACGGCATCGTTCGGCGGGCCGCGGCTGACGGGCTTCATCGGCGTGGTGGCCGTCGCGGCCCAGTCCCTCGTCGCCGCCAGCCGCACCACCCTCACCGACCTCAACCACACCCTCCAGATCACCGCCCTGGTCCTGATCTCGGCGATCGTGACCCTCTTCGCCCACCACCGCGAGCGGCACGAGAAGGAAATGACACAGCTGAGGTCGGTGGCCGAGGCCACCCAAGAGGTACTCCTCCGGGCGCTTCCGCAGCGGATCGGCCCGCTGCGCATCGCATCGGTCTACCTCGCCGCCGAGGCCGAGGCGCAGATCGGCG
Organism: Streptomyces sichuanensis; assembly: GCF_020328095.1. NCBI lineage: Bacteria > Bacillati > Actinomycetota > Actinomycetes > Kitasatosporales > Streptomycetaceae > Streptomyces > Streptomyces sichuanensis. Next base: position 9,719 of record NZ_JAIXMK010000118.1, on the reverse strand, counting down.
GCGACCTGTACGCCGTCACCCGCACCGCCGACGGCACCCGGCTCGTCATCGGTGACGTACGCGGCAAGGGCCTGGAGGCCATCGGTGACGCCGCGCTCGTCCTCGGGGCCTTCCGGGCGGCCGCGCACCGGCAGGCCGAGCTGCCGGTCCTGGTCGCCGACCTGGAAGGAGCCGTCTCCTCCGAGCTGGGTGTCCCCGGCACGTCGCGTGACGAGCACGCCGAGCAGGGCGAGACCTTCGTCACCGCGGCCGTACTGGAGGTCCCGGACACCGAGCCGTCCCTGCACCTGGTCAGCTGCGGGCATCCCCCTCCCCTGCTGCTGCGCGACGGCCGGGTCACCTCGCTGAAAGTGGGTCAGCCCGCGCCTCCGCTGGGCCTCACCGAGTTCGCCCCTGCCGACATCGCCGTGGAGTCCTACGGATTCGAGCCGGGCGACGTCGTGCTGCTGTACACGGACGGCGTCATCGAGGCTCGCGACGACAGCGGGGCCTTCTACCCGCTGTCCGAACGGATGGCCGCCTGGTCGGGACACGGGCCCCAGGCCCTTCTGCGGCACCTGTGCGAGGACCTCCTGGCCCACTCCGGCGGACACCTCGGCGATGACGCCGCCATGGTCGCCGTCCAACGGCTCCCGGGCGCACCGCTCCCTCAGGCGAGCGGGGAAACCGGTGCGACCCGCTGAACGATGCCCGGCGCCGCGTCCTCCTGGCCGCGCTCTCCGGTGCCGAACGGGTGACGGCTGCCTGCCTCAGCTGCCGATCAGATCGAGAAGATCGTCGGCGTGCTCCTCTTCCTCCTCCAGAATCGACTCCAGCAGGCGGCGCGTGGTGGGGTCGCGGTCCGACAGCCAGCGGACGATCTCCTGGTAGCTGGAGATGACGATCCGTTCGGCGAGCAGATTGTGTTCGAGCATCGCCGTCAGGTCGTCCGGGGACGGGGTCGTGTAGTCGGTGTGCGCCCGCTGCGCCAGGGTCGCCGGGTCGAAGTCGGGTTCGCCTCCCAGCTGCGAGACCCTTTCGGCGGCCCGCATGGCGTGCTGCATCTCCTGCGCGGCGTGCTCGGTGAATTCCGCCGCCACCTGTGCCCGGTCGATGCCGGTCGCCGAGATGGCGTGGCGGGTGTAGCGCAGCCAGCACACCACCTCCGTGGCGATGACGTCGTTGAGGATGCCGATGACCCGTTCCTTGTCGACGCCATAGGTGCCGGTGACGGGGCCCGCCTCCATCTTGCGCCTCGCCTCGTCGCGGATTCTGGTGACGTCCAGGACGAAGTCATCGCTCATGCCGGGTCCCTCTCTGCTCGTGCTCGACGCTCTGCACTCTGCGCTCGCACTGACTTCCCCGGGAGGCGGAGGAAGGCACCCTGCCCGTCACAAGATGACCGGTTCGACGCAATCCGTTCGACGCGATCCGGCGCATGACCGGTCGTCACATGGTGATGGTCTTGTACTCGATGTAGGTGTTCAGCCCGGCGAAGCCGTACTCGCGACCCAGGCCGCTGGCCTTGAAGCCGCCGAACGGGCCGTCGAAGCCGACGGGCGCACCGTTGATGGTGACGGTGCCGGTCCGTATGCGGCGGGCGATCTCGACGGCGCGTCCCTCGTCCGCGCACCACACGCCGCCGGACAGGCCGTACTCGGAGTCGTTGGCGATGCGCACGGCGTCGTCCTCGTCCTCGTAGGCGATGACGACCAGCACCGGGCCGAAGATCTCCTCCTGGGCGATCCGCATCGCGTTGTCGACGTCGGCGAAGACGGTCGGGGTGACGTAGTAGCCCTTCTCCAGGCCGGCCGGCACCTCGGGGCCGCCGGTGACCAGTCGGGCGCCTTCCTTGATGCCGGTCTCGATGTAGTCCCGTACGCGCTGCTGCTGGTCACGGCGGATCATCGGGCCGATGAACGTGTCCGGGTCCCGCGGGTCGCCGACCTTCAGGGACTCGACCACGTCCCTGACGGCGGTGACGACCTCCTCGTAGCGGCTGCGCGGGGCGAGGATGCGGGTGTGCGCGATGCACGCCTCACCGTTGTTGAGCAGAGAGGAGAACTTCAGGCCGGCCTTGAACTTCTCCAGGTCCGCGTCGGGCAGGAAGACGGCGGCGGACTTGCCGCCCAGTTCCAGGCTGACGCGCTTGAGCTGCTCGCCCGCGATCGAGGCGATCCGGCGCCCGGCGCGCGTCGAGCCGGTGAACGCGATCTTGTCGACGTCGCGGTGGGAGACCAGGTGCTCGCTGGTCCCGCGGTCGGCCGGCAGCACGCTGATCGTGCCCTCGGGCAGCCCGCAGTCGGACAGCAGGCCGGCCAGCAGGCCCATGCTCAGCGAGTTCTCCGGCGAGACCTTCAGGATGACCGTGTTGCCGGCCAGCAGCGCTGGGACGATCTTCGCCAGGGCGGCGGAGAACGGCGAGTTCCAGGGGATGACGGCGGCGACGACGCCGATGGCCTCCCGCCGGACCGTGCTGCGGACGGTGGCCGCGGGGCCGGTGGGCGGCAGGACCTCCTCCCATGCCAGTTCCTCGGCCGCCTTCAGGTAGGCGCCAGCCTGACGGGACAGGCCCGGCTGTCCGGCGCGGGTGAACCAGCCCGCGGAACCGGTCTCCGCGGTGATCACGGCGGCGATCTCCTCCGCCCGTGCCTCGCGCAGGGCGTTGAGCCGGCGCAGCACCGCGATCCGCTCGGCCGGCGGGGTGTTCGGCCAGGTGCCCTCGTCGAAGGCTGCGCGGGCGATGGCCACCGCGCGGTCCACGTCGGCCGGCCGGGCCTGGGCGGCGCGGCCGACGACCGACTCGTCGTGCGGGGACAGGATGTCGAGCAGCCGGGGGTCGCTCGGCTCCGTCCAGGTGCCGCCGATGAAGAGCTTGTCGTAAGTGATCACGTACTTCCTCCCGGGTCCGGAGCCGATGAGGTCCGCATAACTGTCACATCACTGTAGTGCTTCACGCACCAACAAGCACATGATGGTCGCAATAGTCGACGTTTTTCTCTCAGCCGTGGCTTATCCTGGGGGCGTGAGAGCCGACGCAGCACGCAACGTGGAAGCAGTCATGACGACGGGTGCACGCCTGCTGGCCGCCGATCCGGCCGTGAGTATCACCGCCATCGCGGCGGAGGCCGGCGTGGACCGGCGCACCGTCTACCGGAACTTCGCCTCGCGCGAGGAGTTGCTGGCGGCCATCCACGAGGCGCGTCTGTCGGCCATCGAGCGGGTCACGGGGGAGGCCCGGCTGCACGAGGCCCCGGTCGCCGTCGCCCTGCACCGCTATGTCGAGGGCATCATCGGCGTCAACCGCACGTGGCCTGTCGATCTGAGCCGGATGCTGGCCGACGAGCCGGTTCGCGAGCGGCGCGAGCGTTCGGTCCGCGAGCTCGCCGACTTCCTGCGCCGCGCCACGGACGAGGGCCTGCTCCGCTCCGGGCTGCCGGACGGGTGGGTGAGCGCGGTCCTGCCGCAGCTCATGAACATCGCCTCGCGTCAGCTGACCGGTCTCAGCCCCGCGCAGGCCGCCGACACGGTGGTCGACACGCTCCTCAACGGGCTCGGTGCGGGCGCCGTCGGGGCCACCCCTCGGACCGCCGCTGCACCGGGCCCGGCGCAGGGCGGACCGGGTACCGCGGTCACGCGGAGGTGACGGCGGTCTTCCTGCGGGCGCGGTACGCGGCGGCCTTGATCTTGTTGCCGCAGGACTCCATGCCGCACCACTGGCGCCGTCTGCCGCGCGAGCGGTCGATGTAGACGCGGGTGCACTCGGGGTTGCCGCACTCCTTGAGCAGGGGTACGTCCGGGCCGCTCAGCAGCTCCACCGCGTGCCGGGCGACGGTGGACAGCGCTTCGCGCTGCGTTGCCGCCGTCCAGCGGCCGGAGTGGGTCAGCTGCGGTACCGCGGGAGCCCGGCGGGCCGCGTCGTTGACCACGGCCAGCGCCTCGTCGTCGAAGGCCGCGTCGAGGCGCCGGGCCGTGATCAGCTGGTAGACGGCCTCCCGTACGGTCGTCGCCCGCGCCACGTCGGCCTGCCGGGCGGGCGAGACGGAGTCGACCGTGCCGGACTCCACGTACCACGCGTCCAGGCGGTCCGGTGCCGCGAACATCTCGAACCGCACCGTGCGGCGCGCCCGGAGCGTGGCCGCGAAGTCCAGCGCCGGATGGCCGCACACGAAGACATGATCCAGGTTCACGTCACCATCCTGACGGGTGACTACGGCGCCCGCAAGGATCGTCGGCCGTGACCGGCGTCAGAGCACCAGATCCCACGCCAGGCAGGAGAGGAGGCTCCGCGCCCCTTCGGGGTTGCCGGCGTCTCGCGCCGGGTCCCTCGGCGAGGCCGCCTTCACCTCGACCAGGTCCTCGTAGGCGATCCGCTCCGGCAGCGCGCCGAACCGCGCGCGGCGCATCGCCGCGCCGCCGTCCTGTGTGGTGCGGTCTTCCATCGTTCTGCCTCCTGTTCTCCTCGGTACCACTGCGCACGTCGTTGATGAGCCGTCAGAGCCGGTCCGCATCGATGACGGCTCGGGCATACCACCACGCGTGTTCGGTCGCCGGCGCCAGCGGCTGGCGATGACGTCGAGGGCGAGCGCCGGCCTCGGGCGCGGCGGCCGCAGCGGCCTGTTGCTCCGTCACGGCCGTGGCGTGCGCCGGTCCCGACGGCCCCACCAGTGTTGCGGCGACCGCGCCACCGGCACCCAGGCCGAAGACCTTGCCGAACGTACGCCTGTTGATCACGTGAAGCCCTCCGCGCGTCTCGAAGTGCCGGCCTGCGACCGCTCTGCGCCTCGCAGGAGATCCCACGCGCACACCGGTCCGACGACCTCCGTGGGCGTGCCAGACGACTGTGACACAGCATGCGTCACCGGTCAAACAGGTGATGCGCACCAAGTCACCGCAGGCCAGGGGAGCTTGAAGGTCAGGGCACCCCGACCCCACGCACCGCCACGCCATCAGGACGACACTGCGCAAGGCTGCGGAGAACCTTCTGACGTCATGACGGCTTCTGCGAGAGAACTCCGGTCGGAATACGACAATGCCCCCTCACAGGAGGGGGCATCGCGGATTACTTGGCGCGTATCTTCCGGCCCTTTGGCGGCTCGAATTCCTGCGCTGCTTCGATGAAGGGCTGGAGTGCTTCATGGAGCTTATTCAGCGAGTCGGGCCCGAGCTCGATCTGGTAATACTGGACAGAGGGGACCAGTCTGGTTTCGAAATCGCTGCTCCCGTCCTCGTCGTCCTTCGCTGCCCCCACCCGCACTTCCATACCGGGGACTGCGAACGTGTGCAGATGGACGTCCTCGGTGACAGTCGGATCGAGATCGTCGTAGGATTCGACCTTCACCCATGCCTCCTGGGTGACGGACTGGTCTCCCACTGTCAATGTTCTGCCTCCCTTCCGCACACCCGGCTCGCCTTGTCGTGATTCGTCTACCTCAATAAATCTGGTGCCCATCAGCGCCCCTTCCCAAGAACAACCAAAGCCTAGCGGCTGCTGGGGAGTTACGCTCAATCGGCAAGGCTCAGCAGTAGAGGTTGCCGCCCGGAGCCACACCCAGCGTCTGGGCGAACCGCTGGTAGCTGTTCACCCGGCTCTGCACCTGGGCGGGGTTGCGGCCGTCGCACTCCACCGCGCCGTTGATACTGCGGATGGTCTGCCCGAATCCGCGGCTGTTCACCATGGCGTCGTGCGGCGTCATGGTGCCGGGGCCGCGCTGGGTGTTCCAGTACCACAGGGCGGTCTTCCAGGAGACGGCCGCGTCGGTCTGGACGAGCGACGGGTTGTTCAGCAGGTTGATTCCGAGGGCGTCGCCCGCCGCCTTGTAGTTGAAGTTCCAGCTGAGCTGGAGCGGACCACGGCCGTAATAGGCGGCCTGACCGGCCGGGCAACCGTAGGGCTGGTTCCGGTCGCAGTAGTGGGGGTAGTTCGCCGTGTTCTGCTCCACGATGTGGACCAGGCCCCCGGTCTCGTGGTCGACGTTGGCCAGGAAGGCCGCGGCCTCCTGCCGCTTGACCTGGTCACTGCCGGTGTTGGCGAATCCCGGGTACGCGGCCAGCGCCGCGATCAGCCCGTTGTACGTGTAGAAGGAGTTCCGGCCCGGGAACATCTGCTGGAACTGGGCCTCCGTCACCGGGAACTTTCCGGTCCCCGGGTTCCCGCCTCCCTGACAGGTGTACGGGTCCCAGTACCACGTGCTGATGAGCGGGTCGTAGCCGGGATTGTCGTGCTCGGCGATGTAGTACTGGCCGTCCGTGTACCGGACGACCGTGCCCGCCGGATACCAGGTGCCGGCCGTCCAGCTGGACGCGCTGTCGCACGGGCCGGCGGCACTCGCCGTGCCGGACGGCACGATGAGGGCCGCACCGACCAGAGCCAGTACGGCCAGCAGCAGGGTGATGAAGCGGTTTCTTCTCACGACGACTCCTTTGGGGTCGGATCGCTGAGGTAACACTCACTCACTGAATAACTCTTCAACTTCGTTGTCAACGACATGCATCATGGGCGGCCAAACCAGGTGCATTTGACAGCCGGTTTTGGACAACTGTCACTGCGGGGACTTGCGTCGGCGTCGTCCCGCATGGCACTCATGGACCGAAAGCCGGACGCGTTCCGAAGAAATGACGCTGTCCTTCGACTTCCTGACCGGTGAGCCGTGAGGGCTCCGTGATGCCGGTTTCCGGGGCGCTCGCTCCACGGGTCCGTGGAGCACCCGCCCGCCATTACCCCTGAACGAGGAGAGACCATGCGTGGAAGCAGAGCTGCGCGTTCCGCGGCCGTCGTCCTGGCCGCCGCGGCCACCGGAATTGCCGTGGCCGCCGGCCCGGCGGCCGCCGACGTTCCGATCGGCCAGCCGATGAACGGAAAGATGACCTACTACACCGACCAGGGATACGGCGCCTGCGGCACGACCATCGACGCGAACTCCCAGGACCTGGTCGCGGTCTCGCCCTCGTGGTGGACCTCCGCCAATCCCAACGACGACGCCCTCTGCAAGGGCATATCGGTCGAGGTCAGCTACAACGGCAAGACCATCAGGGTGCCGGTCAGGGACAAGTGCCGCTCGTGCGACCCCACCCACATCGACCTCGGCCGGCCGGCCTTCCAGAAGCTGGCACCGCTCGACCGGGGCGTGGTCAACGGCATCACCTGGAAGTTCGTGCGCTGAGTCCGGATCCGCCGAGCTCTGTGCCCCGCGGATCCGGACCCCTCGGGGCACAGAGCTAGTCGCGGAAGGCCGGGTTGGTCCACCTGGTCGGGCTGGCCTGAATGTCGTTCCACATCTCGGTCCACCACTGCCGGCCGCCCTTGCCCGTGATCGCGGTCAGCACGCGGTCGCCGTCGGCGCCGAAACCCTGCCGGCGCACCTCGTTGTTGATCCTCTGGATGACGTTCTCGCCCGCCGGGTGCTTGTGGGCGATGTAGTTGAGCAGGTAGGCGGTGGAGTCGTAGCCGCGGTTGTAGTCGGTGCCGCGGATGCGGTCGAGGCCCGGCTTCTCCTTCACGTTGTGGACGTACTTGCGGTAGTAGTCGGCCTGGCCCTCGTTCAGCCAGCCGCCGTTGGCGGCGTCCTGCACCTGGTGGGCGAGTTCGTGGATGAGCGACCCGGTGTCGCCCGGGTTGTTCATGACATAGCCCGGGCGGAGGACGATCGACTTCTCGTTGTTGTACCGAGGTTTGGGGTTGGGGTCGAACACGGCCGCGACACCGGGGTTGCGGAAGCTCTCGTGTGCGGCGTCGAAGACGACGTTGATGCCGGGCTTCACCTCGTACGCGCCGCCGGTCATGAACTGCTTGATCTTCCCGTACTGGTCCTGGAGGAGACCCCTGCTCCGGTCGAACCAGGAGCGCAGGGCGTTCGGGTCGTAGCCGCCGGAGTCGACCATCTGCAGCGTGACGGGGACGGCGGGCGTGGGCGGCTGGGCGGTGACCTTGTCGAGGTTCCACTGCTGGGCGTTGTCGCCGGCGTTGCAGGGGCGGGCCGCGGTACCGAGGTCGGGGAGGCGGGTCAGGCAGGTGTCGCCGCCGGTGCGGTCGCTGCTGTGCAGCAGCCAGGCGCGGCTGCCGGCGAGGTTCTGGAGCCACCACCGCTGGTTGGGTCTGCCGATGTCGTTCCAGGCGGCGACGGAGTTGTTGCCCAGGTCGCGGTCGACGGCGTAGTTGGTGCGGGGGATTCTGACGCTCCAGTTCCCGGTGCCGTCGTCGGTGACGGTCCAGGTCTGTTCGGTGAGGTTCTCGTTCCGGTCCTTGACGCGCACGCCCGCGCCGTTGCCGGGGCCGTCCCACTGCAGGGCTCCGCCCGCTTGGCTGGATATCCGGTAGGTGCCGCCGGATTCCGGCAGGGGTTCGGCGGCGTGGGCCGCCGTGGCGGTGAGTCCCCCGGTGAGACCGGCGACGGCGGTCAGCACGACGGCCGTGATCGAGAGGTTGCGCATGCGCATGAACGGGCCTTTCGGCGAAGGTGGAGAGGGAACGCCGTTGCCGGGGCAGGGCGTTGGCGGAAGCGGGCCCGGCCGGTACCGGACCCGCACGTGTGACCAAGGGCGTCGCGCTCCGCTACGGGCGCTTCTCCTGCGGGGAGGTGCGACCGGGCGCCTTGTCGTGGCCCTACTGGCCGCCGCCCGTGGCCTGCACGGAGCGGAAGACGGCGAAGGCCGCGTCGCGCCAGACCGCGGCGGCCGCGTCGTCCCCGAGACTGCCGGTGAAGTTGCCGATCTGGACGGGGCCGCTGTCGAAGGTGTCGCCGTCGATGAGGGGGCCACCGCTCGCGCCGCCGGAGAGCTCGCTGTCACCGGTGCAGGGCCCGCCACGGCCCAGGATCTGCGGCGGGTTGTCCGGACCCCAGTAGGGCTCCCTCACACAGGTGTGGAACTGGTGGGAATTACCGGGTATCCCCGCGAGCACCACACGGTTCGGCAGGGAGGTGGTCCCGAACCGGTAACCGGAGGAGCCGACCTTGTCCTGGACGTGGGTGCCGTTCTGGGTGTTGAGCGCCAGGAACGCGGTGTCGCTGGTCTGCCGGTCGGTGCCGTCGTTGACGACGCCGACGGAGCGGAAGGTCCACTTGCCGTACGGGGCGTGCTCGGTGCCGTCGGCGTCCTTGGAGTAGCCCGGGGTGAACTCGTACTGCGCCTTGGAATTGATCCGGCCCTGGTCGTGGGGGATGCAGTGCCGCGCCGTGGCGACGACGTCCTTGCTGTCGCTGGTGATCACATTGCCCGTGCACGCGCTGACCCACCAGGTGCTGGGGTTCTTCTCGTCGGGCCAGGCGATCCGGATGCGGCCGGTGGTGGCGCGCAGCCTGACCTCGCCCGGTGAGCCGGCCGCGAACCGGCTCTTCCCCTTCTGCTGGGGCGCAGCAGCGGGCGCCTTCACGGTCCCGCCGGCGCCCGGCTCCTTCGCCCGCGGGGGCTCGGCCTTCGGCTTCCAGTCCGGCAGCGTCCCCGTGAACGGGCGCAGTGTGCCGTTCTTTTCGCGCTCGGTCCAGAAGGCACGCTGCTGGGCGTCGGTGGCCGTGGCCCGGGCGTCGACGCCACCGTCCGCCGTGCGCGGCGCGGATGCGGCGGGAGGTGTGGTCGGGGTGGCGGCATGCACCTGGACCGTGGGGAGAACGGCGGCGAGACCGGCCGTGGTGAGCGCCAGGGTGACAACATGTCTGCGCAACGGATTGCTCCATCCATCTACGAGTGCGGGTGGTGGTGCCCGGACCGTAGGTGGATGTGTTCACCGCTCGATTGACGGCCGC
>NZ_JAIXMK010000117.1:0-10520 GCF_020328095.1 Streptomyces sichuanensis | reverse complement strand
CCGTCGCCGCCCTGCGCCGCGCGGCGGCGCTGCGGGCCGAGGCGCTCGCGCCGTGCGGCGCCGGCCCGGTACCGGCCGCCCGGAAGGAGGCCCCGTGTCACTGATCGGCACGCTCGCCCGCATGGAGGCCGTGCGCGAGGGTCGGGCACAGCCGCTGGCCACCGTGCGGCACCGCCACCTCGCCGCGCGGCCGCTGGTGTTCGTGCCGCTCACCACGGCCGGCGAGGCGGGGGCGCCGCTCGGCGCGCTCGTCGGCACCGAGCGGGACGCGCCCCGGCTGCTCGTGGTGGCACAGCCGCGCGACCGGGACATGCGGTTCGCGTTCCTCTCGGAGCTGGCCGACGCGATGCTGCCGTACATCGAGGCGTACGGCGACGCCGTCGAGCACGAGGAGCGCAAGGAGACCGACCCGCAGACCGGCCGGAGGGTGCCGGTCGAGGTCGAGCTGTGCGCCGACGCCCCGCAGCTGCTGGTGCCGAGCGCAGCGGGCGTGGAGTACGTACGGCTGCTCGGCCGCTCCATGCGCTTCCGGCGCACCGCCGAGCAGGACCCCGACGCGGCCCACCCCGCTCCCCCGCGCGTGCCGCTGCTGGGCCGCTGGCTGACGCACTTCGGGGAGCGGGCCCACGTGCCGGGCTCGTCGCTGCTGCTCGCCATGACGCAGTTGCTGGGCCGCCATTGGGCGACGGGCCAGAGTGCGCTGGAGGACCAGCACCTGGGGGCGCTGCTCGCCTGGATCGATCCGCCGGACGGGGTGCCCGGCGGGGAGGCGGCCCTGCGGGCCGAGCTGGAGCGCGACGCGGACGGCCTGCTCACCCACCCGCCCGCCGGCCCGGCGACGGACCCCGTCTTCGACAACAAGCGGCTGGCCCCGGCCGTCACCCGCTACGACCGGGCCCGCACCGAGGCGCTTGAGGCCGCACCGCACCGCTTCGCCGCCGCCCAGGAGGCGCTGGCCGACGCCGACCGCACGCTCCGCGAGCTCCTGGCGTCCCAGCTGCGCCCCACCTGGGACGCCGTGTGGCACGGCGCCGACCTGCTGCGCGCGCTGCCCGAGGGCGCGCACGTCGCCGAGCGCTGGAAGCGCGACCGCTGGTCCTACACCGGGCACCGCGACCGCGTCCGCGCCGGCGAGCCCCCGCAGCCCCGGCGGGACGACGCCGTCACCGCGGCCCGCAAGCTCGCCGCCCGGGAGACCGCGCAGGCGCGGCTGGACGCCCAGGAGGCGCTGGACGATCCGCTGGTGATGGCGGCGCGGCGGCTGGCGGGCGAGGCGTTCGCCGGCGAGGTCACCGAGGTGGTGATGGAGCACACGCAGGCCAAGGTGCCCCGCCCGCGCCCGCTGGTGACGCTCCGCACGGCGGACGGCCCGCACGTCGCCGACGGCGCGACGCTGCACCGCGCGCTGCCGGACGGCCGGACGCAGTCCGCGGAGTTCGTCGCGTACGGGCCCGGCGGCACGCTGACCGTACGACTGACCGGCGGAATGGGGCGCGGAAAAGCGCCCGACACGGGGTCGGTGCCCGAGCCGGGCCACCACGTGTGCTGGACACTCTTCGACCACGCGCCCAGGGGCGGCCCCGACCTGCCCGAACCCGAGCAGACCCCCTGGACCCACGGCGGCCCGCCGGCCGCCGTCGCCGAGGCCCCCGACCCCGTGACCGCGGAGGACCGTCTGTGACCGTACGCATGGCGCCCGGGCGCGCCTTCGACCCCGCCGGGGCGGCGGCAGCGGCCACGGACGCCATCCTGCGCGACACGCTGCACAGCCCGCACCGCGGCGTCGTCGTCGACTCCCCGCCGGGCGCCGGCAAGTCGACGCTGGTGGTGCGCGCGGCACGCGAGCTGGCCGCCGCGGGCCGGCCCCTGATGATCGTCGCGCAGACCAACGCCCAGGTCGACGACCTCGTGCTGCGCCTGGCCGAGCAGGACCCCGGCCTGCCCGTGGGCCGTCTGCACAGCAGCGACCGGCACCCCTACGACCCGGCGCTCGACGCGTTCGACCAGGTCGTGCCGTCCGCGCGGGTGGCGGAGCTCGCCGGGCTGGACGTCGTCGTCTCCACGGCAGCGAAGTGGGCCCACACCAAGGTCGCCGAGCCGTGGGGGCACGCGATCGTCGACGAGGCGTACCAGATGCGCTCGGACGCGCTGCTCGCGGTGGCGGGCCTGTTCGAGCGGGCCCTGTTCGTGGGCGATCCCGGCCAGCTGGACCCGTTCAGCGTGGTGGGGGCCGAGCAGTGGGCGGGGCTGTCGTACGACCCGTCGGCGAGCGCGGTCTCCACGCTCCTCGCGCACAATCCGGACCTGCCGCAGCACCGGCTGCCGGTGTCGTGGCGGCTGCCCGCCTCCGCCGCGCCGCTGGTATCCGACGCCTTCTATCCGTACACGCCGTTCCGCAGCGGCACGGACCACGGCGAGCGGCGGATGGCGTTCGCCGTGGCCTCCGACGGCTCCGGGCCGGACCGGGTGCTGGACGAAGCGGCCGGGACGGGCTGGGGCCTGCTGGAGCTGCCCGCCCGGCACACCCCGCGCACGGACCCGGAGGCGGTCGGCGCGGTGGCGCTGGTCGTCCGGCGCCTGCTGGACCGCGGCGGGGCCGTGACCAGCGAGCGCTCCCCCGACCCGGTGCCGCTCACGGCGGACCGCGTCGCGGTCGGCACGGCCCACCGCGACCAGGCCGCGGCGGTGCGTGCGGCGCTCGCGGGCCTGGGCGTGGACCCGGGGCCGGGCGGGGTCACGGTGGACACGGCCAACCGGCTCCAGGGCCGGGAGTTCGATGTGACGGTCGTCCTGCACCCGCTGTCGGGGCGCCCGGACGCCACGGCCTTCCACCTGGAGACGGGCCGGCTGTGCGTCCTGGCGTCGCGGCACCGGCACGCGTGCATCGTGGTGTGCCGGGCGGGCGTCGACCGGCTGCTGGACGAGCACCCGTCGACGGACCCGGTGCAGCTGGGAGTGACGGTGAAGTTCCCGGATGGATGGGAGGCGAACCACGCGGTGCTGGCCCATCTGGCGGAGCACCGGGTGGCCTGGCGGCCGTGAGACCGAGCCGCCGGCAGAGACCCGGCGCCCGGTGCCCCAGGCCGCCGGGCGGAGCCCGGCACGCCGCCGGAGGCGGCCGATGGGTGCAGTCCGGATGGATGGGAGGCGAACCACGCGGTGCTGGCCCATCTGGCGGAGCACCGGGTGGCCTGGCGGCCGTGAGACCGAGCCGCCGGCAGAGACCCGGCGCCCGGTGCCCCAGGCCGCCGGGCGGAGCCCGGCACGCCGCCGGAGGCGGCCGATGGGTGCAGTCCGGATGGATGGGAGGCGAACCACGCGGTGCTGGCCCATCTGGCGGAGCACCGGGTGGCCTGGCGGCCGTGACGCGCGGCGGTGAGGGGCGGCCGGATCCCGGGGAGGGAGCGGGGGCGCACTTGCGCGCGGCAGGACAATGGATGACGGTGCAGACGATTCTGGAGGTATGTACATGTGCGAGCCGAAGCAGGCTCCCGGCGTGCAGGACAGTGCCCAGCGCCGCCTGAAGCCCGCGCAGCTGCTCTTCGAACCACCCGAGGCCGTCGCCGATCCCGAGCACTTCTTCGACCTCGAATCGATCGAGGACCCGCGTGAGCTGCTGACCCGCTCCACGGAGCTGGCGCTGGCCTTCCGCGCGGCAGCGGACCGGGCGACGGAGTACCAGGCGGTGGCAGCGGCTCAGCTCGCCGATCCCCGGCGCTTCGACAGACTGCCGACGGCGGTGATCGCCGAGCGCGCCGAATGGAGCGAGGACTACGCGAAGAAGATGGTCGAGTTCGGCCGCGAGCTGCAGCGCGGCAGCAACACCGCGGTCGACTGACCCGTACGGCCCATGGTCCCGACCATGGGCCGTTGGCATATGCGGCGCACAAGGTAGCGCACGGCCCATCACCCTGTCCCGATTTCCGGAAACCACCCCGGGCCGACCCCACCACGCCGCCGACGATAGGGGCCATGAGCTCCTGGTCGCACCCTCCGCGCCCCGTCCGTCACCGGCCCACCGCCGCCGGCGTCACCCCCGCCGGTGCCGACTGGCTCGCCTCCGCCAGCCGGTTCCCCGCCTCCGTGCACGCCCTGTGGGCCGGCAGCGCCCAGGCCACGGCCGTGCTGCCCTGCGGCACGGTCTTCGACGTGATCGGCGCGCCGACGTTGTTCGGCCGCCGGATCCTCGACCAGCTGTGGTCGCCCGCCGGTCCCGGCTCCGGCCCGGTGGCGGCGCACCGCGGGATACTGCTGCTGTTCGCCGCTCCCGGCACGGCCCAGCGGCTGCCCGCCCTGCTGAGCTGGGAGGAGTGGGGGCAGGGTGCGGGGAGTGGCGGGGCGATGCCCCAGCTGCTGTCCTACGGCCCCGGGGACGCCGTGACCGTCCCGCCGCTGCTTCCCCAGCCCGAGGAGAGCGAGCCCGCTCCCGCCACGGCTCGCTGGCTGGTGGCCCCGGAGACCCGCCGTCCCTGGCTGCCGGCCGCGGACGCCCTGCTGTGGGCCTGCGTACGGGCCGCCCGGGCGGGCTCGGCGGGCCCTGTACCCATGTCGGCGCGGGGCTGAAACATACGGATTTTCTTTCCACCGGATCGGGGTGCTAAAGTTTTCCACGTCAGCAGGCGCCGCTAGCTCAGTTGGTTAGAGCAGCTGACTCTTAATCAGCGGGTCCGGGGTTCGAGTCCCTGGCGGCGCACCGACAGACGAAGGGCCTCATCGAAAGATGAGGCCCTTCGTCGTATGCCCGTCCGCCGCATGCCCGCCGGACGTCGCGCACCCGCCGGCTCCCGCCCCGGCCGTGCCGCCCGTCACCCCCGGCTCACCTTCACCGTCCAGTCCCCCGTCGCCGTGTGCCCCCGCACCTCCACCCGCACCCCGTCCGCGACGGACCCCAGGGACTCCCCGGGGCCCAGCGGCGCGTCGGCGAGCGGCGGGTAGACGGACTGGCCCCAGCAGGCATGGCCGCCCGGGTGACCGTCGAGCACCTGGATGGGCCCGCCGCCGGAGGCGGTGTCGCTGCGCACCCGGTAGACCAGCACCCCCTCGGTACAGGTGGCCGCGTCGTTGCCGGAGGCGCCGCGCGCCTCGACGACGACGGCGGTGGTCGCGCCCGTACGGACCACGACCATGCGGGTGCGGGTGTCCGTGCCGGGGTGCATGGGGCTCTCCAGCGGTTGCAGGGTGTGCAGGGCGGAGCCCGGGGCGTTGACGCAGTCGACCTGGCGCGGGGTCAGCCAGCCGAGCTTCCACTTGTGCCAGCCGAAGGGTTCGGAGGCGAGGCCGAACTGGCTGCCCATGAGGTCCCAGTCGCCGACGTGGGTGTCCCAGTCGCCCTTGCCGTCGGTGGGCCGGTGGTAGAGATCGGGCAGGTCCAGGACGTGCCCGGTCTCGTGGGCGAGGACGTTGCGGTCCGGCGGGTGGTGTTCGAAGACCGTCACGACGCGCCGCAGGTCGCTGCCGTCGACGCGGATGGGCTCCTCCAGATTGACGACCTTGGTCGCGTCGGAGTCGACGCCGGGGGCGTCGGGGTCGGCGACGAGGTAGACGAGGCTGTAGCGCCGGAAGTCCACGGAGCGGTCGGCGGCGGCGATGGCGTCCCGCAGGTAGGCCGAGCGCCGGTCGCCGTCCCAGTCGCGCTGTATGTGGTACTCGCCGGAGGTGTGGGGCATCTGGAACCAGCGCTTCACCGGATGGACGCGGAGCGAGAACCGCCCGTAGGAGGCCCGCTCGAAGAAGCGGGACGTGGCGGGGAAGTGGTCGGCGGCGAGCCGGTCGGGGGAGACGGCGGGCCTGGCGTCCGGGAACGACAGGAAGATCATGACCGCGTCGAGCCGGCCGACGGGCCGCGGGTAGTCGGGATTCCAGGTGTCGACGCCCTCGGAGTGGTGCGCCTGACTGCGCGGCAGCGCGCAGGGGCCGCCGGGCCCCGCCGCGTGCGCCGGGGCGGCGACCATGGTCGTGGCGATCGCGCACAGGCTGGTGAGCACGGCGCCCAGGCGGCGCAGCCGGGACCGTTCCGCGCGGCGCGGCCGCGGCCGGTCCACTCCCATGGGTGTCAGCGGACGCACCACGTCGACCTCCGAGGACGGAATTGGGAGACCTCACCCACCCTCTTGTTATTTGCGGTGTTATGCCCCGTTTCACTACCCCAGTCGAGTGACTAAGCCGACTTCTGGGTACATCACACTCAGTCACGGATGGTCAGTCGCGAAAAAAGATCGAAAAGAACCGCCCGGCAGTCTCGGGCGTGAGTGCGCACAGGCGTGCATGGGCGGTCAGGAACGGTCGGACCCATGCCGACGGCTCCCCCGCTCACGGCCGGGCCGCTGGAACGGTCCCTGCGCGGGCTCTATGCTCGCCACACTTCGAGCACAGAATCCCCCTACAGGCGGCCATTTGCCGCCTTTTCCACCACGCGTACGAGACACACGACACCCGCACGGGGTCCGTGCGGGACGAATGCCACGCGGGAGCGAGCGTTGAGCGGAACACTCGACGGTCAGGGCGGCAAGCCCGGTCCAAAGCCGCCAGTCGTCACGCAACGTCACGTCACTTCGAATGAATTCCGCGCTGCCTTCCGTGCCGCGCGCCTCGGTATGGCCGTCGTCGGCCGCGACGGCCTCGTACGCACCGCCAACGACGCCCTCGGCGCCCTGCTGGGCACCGACCCCGCGCGGCTCCAGGACTCCCCCGCCGCAGAGTTCACCGGTCTGCGCGAGGACTCCCGCACCTGGAGCGCCTACCGGGAGGTGCTGCTCGGTCGCCGCGAGCGGCTGCACTGCACCCGCCGGCTCAAGCAGCCCGGCGGGCAGGGCGTGTGGGCCGAGGTGACCGTCACCCCGCTGCCCGAGACCCCCGACGCCCTGCTGTCGGTGGCCGACATCAGCGACCGGCGCGACCTGCGGGCCCGGCTGCGGCACCTGCGGATGCACGACCCGGTCACCCGGCTGCCCAACCGCAGCCTGTTCTTCGAACGCCTGGCGGGCGCCCTGGCCGCGGCCGCCGCCCGGCGCGACGCCGGCGGGCGCAGCGGCCGCATCGGGCTGTGCTACCTCGACCTGGACGGCTTCAAGGCCGTCAACGACACCCTGGGGCACCGGGCCGGCGACCGGCTGCTGTGCGCGGTGGCCGAGCGGCTGCGGCAGTGCGCGGCCGCCGACGGCCACCTGGTCGCCCGGCTCGGCGGCGACGAGTTCGCGCTGCTGGTCGAGGAATCGGCGGGCACCGAACAGCTGATCGATCTCGCCGTGGCCGTCCAGGCCCATCTCACGCGGCCGTTCGAGGTGGCCGGGCAGCGGCTGGCGGTGTCGGCGAGCATCGGCGTGGTCGAGCGCCCGGCCGCCGGCACCCATGCCACCGAGCTGATGCAGGCGGCGGACACCACGCTGTACTGGGCGAAGGCGGACGGCAAGGCCCGCTGGACCCTCTTCGACCCCGAGCGCAACGCTCACCGCATGACCCGGCAGGCCCTCTCCAACACGCTGCGCCCGGCCGTCGACCGCGAGGAGTTCTCGCTGCAGTACCAGCCGCTGGTGGGGCTCGGCGACGGCGTTCTGCGCGGGGTGGAGGCGCTGGTGCGCTGGCACCACCCGCAGTTCGGCACGCTGCCGCCCAATCGTTTCATCGGCCTGGCGGAGGAGACCGGGGCCATCGTGCCGCTCGGCCGCTGGATCCTGGCGACCGCCTGCCGCCAGGCCCGCCGCTGGCAGCTGGACCACCCTGGCGAACAGCTGGTCGTCAGCGTGAACGTGGCGGTGCGCCAGGTGTGGGACTCCGACCTCGTCGCGGACGTCGCCGCGATCCTCACCGAGACGGGCCTGCCGCCGAGCCTGCTGCAGCTGGAGCTCACCGAGTCGGCGGTGATGGGCTCCGCCGGCCGGCCCCTGCAGCAGCTGCAGGCGCTCAGCGACATGGGCGTCGCCATCGCCATCGACGACTTCGGCACCGGCTACTCCAACCTCGCCTACCTCAGCCGCCTGCCCGTCTCCACGCTCAAGCTCGACGGGTCCTTCGTGCACGGCTTCCGGGCCGCGGAGCATCCCAACCCGGCCGACGAGACGATCGTCGAGGCGCTCGTCCAGCTCGCGCACCGGCTGGGCCTCACCGTCACGGCGGAGTGCGTGGAGAGCGCGGAGCAGGCCGAACGCCTCGGCCGCATCGGCTGCGACACCGGCCAGGGCTGGTTCTACTCCCGGCCGGTCCCGGCGGACCGCATCTCGGCCCTGCTGAGCACGGGGGTGCGGCCTTAGGTCCCCGCCCCCGGCTCCTGGCTCCCCGCTCCCGGACTCCGGCCCCCGGCTACGCGCCCGGCAGGCCGTAGGCGTCGGCGATCAGCCCGTAGCTGCGCAGCCGTGCCTCCGGGCCGTGCGCATTGGTCGTGATCATCAGCTCGTCCGCTCCGGTACGCCGCACCAGCGCGTTCAGCCCCTCCCGGACCGCGTCCGGCGTGCCGTGGACGACGTTCCGCAGCCATCCCTCCACGAACTCCTGCTCGGCGAGGCCGAAGGGGTACTGCTCCGCCTCCTCCGGCGTCGGCACCAGCCCCGGCCGTCCCGTGCGCAGCCGCAGCATCGCCAGGGCGCCGGTGAGCACCTGCCGGCGGGCTTCCTTGGCGTCGTCGGCGGCAAGGGCCTGGACGCCGATCGCGGCGTACGGCCGGTCGAGGACGGCGGAGGGCCGGAAGGAGTCACGGTAGAGCTGCAGCGCGGGGACGGTGTTGGCGGCCGAGAAGTGGTGGGCGAACGAGAACGGCAGGCCGAGCTCGCCGGCGAGCCGGGCGCTGAAGCCGGAGGAGCCCAGCAGCCAGACGGACGGACGGTCGGCGCGCTGCACCCCGCCGGGGACGCGGCCCTGGACGGGCCCGGGGACGGCGTGGATGCGGGCGTAGCGGTGACCGTCGGGGAAGTCGTCGTCCAGGAAGCGCGTCAGCTCGGACAGCTGTTGCGGGAAGTCGTCGGCCCCCTCGGCGAGCCGCTCCTCGCGGCGCAGGGCGGCGGCCGTCGCGCCGTCCGTGCCGGGCGCACGCCCGAGGCCCAGATCCACGCGCCCCGGCGCGAGCGCCTCCAGCGTGCCGAACTGTTCGGCGATCACCAGCGGTGCGTGGTTGGGCAGCATGACGCCGCCGGAGCCGAGCCGGATGGTGTCGGTGTGGGCGGCGAGGTGGGCGAGGAGGACGGCCGGGGAGGAACTGGCGACACCGGGCATGGAGTGGTGCTCGGCGACCCAGAAGCGGTGGAAGCCGCGCCGCTCGGCGAGGCGCGCGAGCTCGACGGTGGTGCCGAACGCCTGCCGGGCCGTACGGCCGCTGCCGACGGTGGCAAGGTCCAGCACGGACAGGGGCACGGGGGCGGTGCCCCGCGGATGTGCCCGGATGGTGTCGTCCCGGTCGTCCTGTACGTCGGCCACGGTGGCCCGCCTCCCTGGTCTGGGTGAGTCCGGTCGGGAGCGCGGACGCGCCCCGACCGACCACAACCGGAGCGTTACTCCGCTTATTCCGGGCGTCCCGGCCGTACACCACCGGGCCCCGCACCTCCCGACGCTCAGGCCACCGGCATATGCCAAGGTCGCAAACGCCAGGACAGGGGTACGGACGCCGTACCGATTCTGCTCAACACCCTCTCCACGCCGCCTGTTTCGCCCTTATCGTGGACGACAGAGACCCACTGGAAACCGCAAGGGGGAGACCGTGGCGCTCAGGCCCGAGCCGACCGCACCGTTCCACTCGGTGCAGCACGCCCTGCGCGTGCTGGAGACGGTCGCCAAGTACACCGGCGGCGTGAGCGAGGCCCAGATCGCCCGCGAGACCGGACTGGCCGCAGGCCAGCTCGCCCACCTCCTTCTGATGCTGCGCCGCGAGGAGTACGTGGAGCGGACCGGCGACGGCGGCTACGTCACCGGCGAGGCCCTCGTCCTGCTGGGCACCGGCGGCGACCGCACCAAGGCACTGGAGCGCAAGCTCCAGCGCTCGCTGGCCGACCTGCGCGACACGGTCGGCGCCGCCGTCTACCTGAGCAGCTACGTGGACGGCGAGATCCGGATCACGCAGTACGCCGACGGGCCGCGCACCCCGCGCGTGCACGAGTGGGTCGACTTCCGCTCCGCCGCGCACGCCATGGCGATCGGCAAGTGCCTGCTGACCCAGCTCGACCACGACGACCGGCGCGACCACCTCTCCCGCCACCGCACCGCCCGGCTCACCTCCAAGACGATCACCAATGAGAAGGTGCTCTTCAGCAAGCTGGACGCCCAGCCCGTCTCGGTGCCCGTCCTCGACCTGCAGGAGTACGCGGTGGGCACGGTCTGCGCGGCGGTGCCGGTCACCGCCGGGCGCACGGTCGGCTCGCTGGCGCTCTCCCTGCCGGTGCGCCACGCCCACCGGCTGCGGCAGGCGGCCGACACCCTCAACCGGCACGCCGCCCCGATGCTGCTGTCGATGGCGCTCTAGACCGGTTCCACGCCGGAGGTCCCGCCGGAGCGAGCCGGCAGGGGCCCGTGTGACAGGTGGTTCGGAGCACCCCTCGGCA
>NZ_JAIXMK010000116.1:0-24170 GCF_020328095.1 Streptomyces sichuanensis | reverse complement strand
AGCCGGCAGGGGCCCGTGTGACAGGTGGTTCGGAGCACCCCTCGGCATCAGGTAGAGTTTTCTCTGTCAGCAGGCGCCGCTAGCTCAGTTGGTTAGAGCAGCTGACTCTTAATCAGCGGGTCCGGGGTTCGAGTCCCTGGCGGCGCACAGACAGACGAAGGCCCTCACCGATCGGTGAGGGCCTTCGTCGTACGGCCCGTAGCATGGGAGGCCGCGCCCGGCGGGCGCGTCGCAGAGCAGACCGGAGGGGAGGAGCGCACGTGTCACAGCGTCGCCGCCCGACGGCTGCCGCCGTGCTCCTGCTCCTCCTCGCCGTGGTCTTCGCCCCCGCCCTCAGCGGCGCGGGCCCCTCCGCCGCCGCCCCCGCGGGCCCCTCGGCCTTCGCCGCCTTCGCGGCGGCGCACGCTCCTGCTCCCCCTGCCGGCCCGGCCGCCGTCGGCAGACCCGAGGCCGCTCCCCGCGCGGACCCCGGGACCACCGGCGGCACCTGCCGCCAGCAGGATGTCCCCCTCAAGGGCGCCGAGGCGGCCGTCGCGCACGGCCACGGCGACCCGCTCACCGGCCCCGGCGCCCCGCGCACGGCGCTGCCGCAGACGCACGCCCCGCAGGCCGGGCCGGCCAGGGCCCCGCCCGCGCCGGTCGCCGGCTGCGCCGAGCTGCTCCCCGTCCTACGGATCTAGACCGCTCCGCCACGGCCCCGCACGGGCCGTGCTCCAGCATGCCCAGATTCCGTACGACCCATGGAGCTCCACCCTCATGTCCGCACGCATCTCCACGCCCTCCCGCCGCCTCGCGGCCATCGGCGCCGTCCTCGCCCTCGTCGTGGCGCTCGTCGCCGCCGGCATCGCCATCGGCAAGAGCGCGGGCGGCGGCTCCGGCAAGCCGAAGGCGGCCGGCGACGACGCCGCGCTCACCTACGACCCGCAGCAGCCCACCTACGACCAGCTGGAGAAGGCCACCAGCCGCCGCACGGACGGCGACCCGCTGGCGATCGGCAGGACCGACGCCCCCGTCGTCCTCGTCGAGTACGCCGACTACCAGTGCTCGTACTGCGGCCGCTTCACCCGTGAGACCCAGCCCGAGCTGATCAAGAAGTACGTGGACGAGGGGACCCTGCGCGTCGAGTTCCGCAACTTCCCGATCTTCGGCAAGGACTCCGAGCGGGCCGCCCGCGCCTCCTGGGCCGCCGGGCGGCAGGGCCGCTTCTGGCAGTTCCACGACGAGGTCTTCGCCAAGCTCCGCAAGGGCGACGCGCTGGCCGAGGACAAGCTGGCCGAGCTGGCGGAGAAGGCCGGAGTGAAGGACCTGGACCGGTTCCGCACCGACCTCAACGGCTCCGACGCCGCGGCCGCGGTCAAGAAGGACCAGGAGGAGGGCTACTCCCTCGGCGTCCAGTCCACCCCGACCTTCATCGTCGGCGGCCGGCCCCTCGCCGGCGCCCAGCCGCTGAAGGAGTTCGAGGCCGCCATCGCCCGGGCCAAGGCCGTCCGGGCGGCCAAGGACGGCGACCCGGCGACGCAGAAGTCCGGCAAGTGAACGACATCGGCTACCTCGCCGCCTTCCTCGGCGGCGCCCTCGCCCTGGTCAGCCCGTGCAGTGCGCTGCTGCTGCCGGCCTTCTTCGCCTACTCGCTCGCGACCCCGGGCCGGCTGCTGGCCCGTACCGGCGTCTTCTACCTCGGGCTCGCGACCACCCTCGTGCCGCTCGGTGCGGCCTCCACCGCCGCCAGCCGGCTCTTCAACGGCCACCGCGAACTGCTGATCACCATCGGCGGCTGGGTGGTCGTGGCGATGGGCCTCGCGCAGATATGCGGGCTGGGCTTCGCCTCGAAGAAGGCCCAGGAGGCGGCCGGGCGCATCACGCCCCGCTCGGCCGCGTCCACCTTCCTGCTGGGCTGCGTCTACGGGCTGGCCGGCTTCTGCGCCGGGCCGATCCTCGGCGCGGTCCTCACGGTGACCGCCGTCAACGGCAATCCGGTGTACGGGGCGTCGATGCTCGCCGTCTACGCGCTGGGCATGGCGTTGCCGCTGTTCGTGCTGGCGCTGTTCTGGGACCGGTTCCAGCTGGGCGGCCGGCGCTGGCTGCGCGGCCGGGAGCTGCGGCTGGGCCCGCTGCGGCTGCACACCACCTCCCTGGTGTCGGGGCTGTTCTTCATCGGGATCGGGGTGCTCTTCCTCGGCTACGGCGGAACGACCGGGCTGCCGTCGCCGGTGGACGCCGACCAGGAGTTCCGGCTGGAGGAGCTCGCCACCCGGGTGGGCAACGCCGTGCCCGACTACGCCCTGCTGGCCGTGGTCGCGCTGGTGATCGCGGGGGTGCTGGCCCGGTACGCGCTCAAGCGCGACCCGGAGGAGTGAGCGGGCGGGCGGGTGCCGTGGGGCGGGCCGGGCGCCGGCCGCCCCACGGCCGTCCGTCCCTCCGTCCGGTTCAGAACCGGACGTCGGAACAGGCGTAGAACGCGTTGCCCGTGTCAGCGATCGTCCACACCGCGAGGATCAGCTGCTTGCCCGTCCTTCCCGCGGGGAGCTTGCCCTGGTGGGTGACGGTGGCGTCCGGGACCCGGCCGTTGTAGGGGACCGTCAGGAACGGCTGCGGTTCGAGATCGGAGCGGGTGAGCGGTCTGGTGGGGTCGTAGTGGCCGTTGGTGAGGTAGTAGCGGAAGTCGGTGGTGGCGTGGCGGGCGGTGAGCTTCCAGCGGAAGGAGTAGCTCTGGCCGCCGGTGACCGTGGTGGCCGGCCAGTTCCCGCCGCGGGGGTCGTCGAGTTCGGCGAAGCGGCTGTTGCCGCCCGCGCAGAGCGTGCCGTCGGCGGGGCCGCGGGACGGGAAGCCTTTGGGGCCCTCGACGGACTGGGGTTCCCACTGGATCTCGCCGCAGTCCTGCACGGTGCCCTGGGCGCAGAGCACCTGCCGGCTGGTGGGCGCGTCCGTGTAGCCGTGGCTGCCGGCGCTTCCGGTGGGGACGAGCAGGAGACACGCGGCGCCTGAGCCGATGATCGCCGCACTGATCTTTTTGCGCATGGCGCACTCCTCGGAGAACGTGGGGGGTTCTGGGAGTCGAGTGAATCGCGGTCTAGACCAGGGCAGACGCTAGTACCGGCCAATAGTCATGTCCAGGCCAAAATCACGGTCCGAGTGCGGATCGTTACCCAGCCGGGCCTGCGGGCCGCTTCTTCGTCCGCTTGGTCCGGACGGGTGACGGACGACCGTACAGCTGGGGGTCGTAGAGGGCGAAACCGGAGAGGCGCACCTTGGTGCCCGGGCGGGCGGCCTCGACGTAGCGCCCGCCGCCCAGATAGAGGGCGACGTGGTGCACGCCGGAGGCCCGGCCGTTGGTGGACCAGAAGACCAGGTCGCCGCGGCGCAGTGCGCTGCGCGGGATGTGCCGGGTGGCGCGGTACTGGTCGGCGGCCACCCGCGGCAGCCTGACACCGGCCCGGCGGTACGCCTGCTGCACGAGCCCGGAACAGTCCCAGCGCCTCGGTCCGGTACCCCCGTAGACGTAAGGGTCACCCACATGGCGCAGCGCATAGGACACAGCCCGCTCCACGTCCGGCCGCGGGGCCTGCGCGACGCGCGGCGGCCGGGCCTCCTGAACAGCGGGCGCCTGCGGGGCGGCGAGGGCCCGTAGGGCAGCGGCGCGGGGCCTGGGCGCGGCGGGGGCGGCGAGGGGGGCGGCGGGCGTCTCCGACGCGACCGGCTCGCGGGCGCCGGTCGGCGCCCTGGGGGCCGTTGCAGCCTTGCCGGCCGTCGACATCCTGGGCGGGGCCGGGCGCCCGGGGGCGGATGGTGCCGCGGGCGCGCCCGGCGCCCCGTGCCCGGCCGGGACGTCGGCGTGCGGCGTCCCGGATCCATGCGGGACCTCGGGGGTGGGCGGCACCCCGCGCCCGGGCCGGGACTCAGGGGCCGGCGGGGCTCCGGGCTCGCCCGGTTCGTGGGTGGGGGCCGGGTCGGGCGGGTCGGCGGCGGCCGACGTCGCCCCTGCGCCGACGATCAGCGCCGCCCCCACGGCCGTCATCAGTGCGCCACGGGCGGCGCGCGGCCGCGGCCGGGCGCTCTCGGTGGGTATCTCCCCTGCGTCCTCTGTTCCCTCGGGCATCTCGCTACCGCCCTTCCTCCGGTTCACCCCTCCCGTATCGCACGGCACAGCTTCTCAACGGCAGAAAAAGACCGCACGTCGCGCCCCGATTACCCTACGTAAGCATTATCCGGGCATTACGGGGTATACCGGCCGTCGATGCGGCCCCACGGCCCCACCGGGACACCATCGGAGCCGGCCGCCCCGGCACGGGTGGTCAGAAGCACCCCCGAACGTCAGGTAGAGTTTTCTCTGTCAGCAGGCGCCGCTAGCTCAGTTGGTTAGAGCAGCTGACTCTTAATCAGCGGGTCCGGGGTTCGAGTCCCTGGCGGCGCACGCGAGACTTAGGGCTCCTCACCACTGGTGAGGAGCCCTAAGTCGTTCCTTGAGCGATACGAACACACAGGCGTGCCAACCGTGACCACTTGGGCAACGTTCGCACGCATCTTCGTTCGACGTACCGCTTTGCCCGGTAAACACCTTGTTTCACCCTTGCGATCATGATGAACGGTCCGAGATCCTGAAACGCACAGCTACACCCAATGTCACTTTCTGACCAGTGACTTGGGGCCAGTGAGTTGGGCGGTGCCGGGGGGAGCCGGCACCGGCGCGCGCCCGCACGGTCATAGGGGGGTCGGCGGGCTCTTGGACAGGCACACACGCAGTCACCATGCGTGCGGGGGGAATGACTGATGACGTCCACGCCTGCCGACGCCCGGCAGCAGACCTACGATCCATCGGTGACGACGCGCCTGCGCGTCCCCGCCCCGGCCGCCCCGGCGGCCACCGGCGGCGCGGGGAACCGGCCGCAGCCCCCGGATCCACCCGGTCCCCCACTTCCGCACCGACGCCCCGAGCGGCCCCGCTTCGACTACGAGCACTACAGCCGCCTGGCCGGGCCCCTGACCGACCCCCCTCCGGACCCGGGCCCCTACCGCGTCCGTTACCGCAGCCTCCTGGCCGACGAGCCGCACCGCATCCAGGCGGCGCTGCTGCTGGGAGCGGCCCCCGTGGTCTCGCTGGGCCTGCTGATCTGGCTGATGCAGCCCGCGCACTGGACCCAGCGGGAGAACGGCACCCTGCTGATGCGCGTCCTCGACACCGTGATGCTGGTGTCGATCGGACTGATCGAGCTCTTCCGCACGCTCAACGTCACGTCCAACGCCCACGCCACCCTCGTCGCCCGTGATCCGATACCGGTCGTTCCCGAAACCGGCACCAGAGTCGCCTTCCTGACCTCCTTCGTGCCGGGCAAGGAACCGATCGGGATGGTCACCAGAACGCTCGAAGCGGCGGTCCGCGTCCGCCACCGCGGTCCCGTCCACGTATGGCTGCTCGACGAGGGCGACGACCCCGAGGTCAAGGCCGTCTGCGCCCGGCTGGGGGTGCGCCACTTCTCCCGCAAGGGCATCGAGAAATGGAATCTCCCCAAGGGCCCGCACCGGGCGAGAACCAAGCACGGCAATTACAACGCCTGGCTCGACGCGCACGGCGACGACTACGACTTCTTCGCCTCCGTCGACACCGATCACGTGCCGCTTCCCAACTTCCTGGAGCGGATGCTCGGTTACTTCCGTGACCCGGATGTCGCCTTTGTCGTTGGACCTCAGGTGTACGGGAACTACGACGCGGCGGTCACCAAAGCGGCCGAAAGCCAGCAGTTCCTCTTCCACGCCCTCATTCAGCGCGCCGGCAACCGCTACGGCGCCCCCATGTTCGTCGGCACCAACAATGCGGTGCGCATCAGTGCCCTCAAGGGCATCGGCGGCCTGTACGACTCGATCACCGAGGACATGGCCACCGGATTCGAGCTGCACCGGCACCGCAATCCGGCCACGGGCAAGAAATGGCGCTCGGTCTACACCCCGGACGTGCTCGCCGTCGGCGAGGGCCCGAACGCCTGGACGGACTTCTTCACCCAGCAGCTGCGCTGGTCCCGGGGAACGTACGAGACCATCATCAAGCAGTACTGGAAGGGGCCCTTCACCCTCTCGCCGGGGAAGTTCCTCAATTACACGCTGATGGTCATCTACTACCCCATGACCGCGCTCAACTGGATGCTCGGCGCCCTCAGTTGCGCCCTCTTCCTGGGGCTCGGCGCATCCGGGATCTCCATCAATTCCCAGGTCTGGATGATGCTCTACAGCGACGCGGCCGCCCTCCAGATCGGCCTCTACATCTGGAACCGCCGGCACAACGTCTCCCCGCACGAGCCCGAGGGCTCCGGCGGGCTCGCCGGCATGGTGATGTCCGCGCTCTCCGCACCCGTCTACGCCCGTTCCCTCACCGACGCGGTCCTGCGCCGCAAGAGCAGGTTCGTGGTGACGCCGAAGGGCGACTCGTCCAGCCCCGACACCCTCTTCGGCACGTTCCGCATCCACCTCTTCTTCCTGCTCGTCTTCGGCGGATCGCTGGTGGCGTCCTTCGTCCTCGGCCACACCCACGTGGCGATGCGCACCTGGGCGGTGCTCGCCCTGGCGGTCACCGTGGCCCCGATCCTCGCCTGGTGGTGGACCGTCTACCGTGCCGAGCACCCCGAGGGAGCCCGTCAGCAATGAGATTCACACCGAGCCGCCGCACCCGCCGCACCGTGGCCGGTGCGGCGGTCGTGGTCGCCCTGACGGGGATGAACGGGCCGGCGCTCTGGGGCTACGCCTCCGACCAGTACCACGATTACAAGATCAATCAACCCAAGTACAAGGCGAAGAACGGCCACTGGGACGTCGTGGACGTGCCCAGCGAATATCGCATCAATACGATTCACGCCGCCCTGCTGCACACCGGCAAGGTGCTGCTGGTGGCGGGTTCCGGGAACAACGCCGCGAATTTCAAGGCCAAGTCCTTCCGCACGGTCCTGTGGGACCCGCGCACGAACGCCTTCAAGAACATCCCCACGCCCAAGGACCTGTTCTGCGCCGGCCACACCCAGCTGGCCGACGGCAAGCTCCTGGTGGCCGGCGGCACCCAGCGCTACGAAAAGCTGGAGGGCGACGTCACCAAGGCCGGCGGCCTGATGGTCGTCCACAACGAGAACCCCGACAAGCCGATGACGTTCCCGGCCGGCACCCGCTTCACGGGCAAGGGGAGCCACAAGACCTTCGAGTCGAAGGACGCGGTGCTCGTGCCGCGCGCCAGGAAGGAGGGCGAGGGCGACCAGGTCAAGGTCACCGCCAGCACCGCACGCGTCTACGTGGAGGCACTGGAGCAGGGCCACGAGTACGAGACCGGGACCACCGACAATTTCCGCATCGAAGGGCTCAGCGGCCCCGACGCCCAGAATGCGTACGGCATCGCCAACAAGCTCTCCTTCGACAAGAAGGACTTCCAGGGCATCAGGGACAGCTTCGAATTCGACCCGGTCGCCGAGCGCTACGTCACGGTCGACCCGATGGAAGAGGCCCGCTGGTATCCGACGCTGACCACGCTTCAGGACGGAAAGGTCCTCTCCGTCTCCGGCCTCGACGAGATCGGCCAGGTCGTCCCCGGGAAGAACGAGATCTACGACCCGGCCACCAAGAAGTGGTCCTACCTGCCCAAGGAGCGCTTCTTCCCCACCTATCCGGCCCTCTTCCTCGCCGGCCGGAACAAGGTCTTCTACACCGGCTCCAACGCCGGCTACGGACCGGCCGACAAGGGCCGCGTCCCCGGCCTGTGGAACGTGGAGAGCAACGAGTTCACCGAGGTTCCCGGCATCAGCGACCCGGACGTCCTGGAGACGTCGATGTCCGTCCTCCTCCCGCCCGCGCAGAAGCAGCGCTACATGGTCCTGGGCGGCGGCGGGGTCGGCGAGGACCGCAAGTCCACCGCCAGGACGCGCATCGTCGACCTGCGCGAGGAGAAGCCCCGCTTCCACGACGGGCCCGACCTCTACGCCAAGGTCCGCTACCCCAGCAGCGTCATCCTGCCCGACGACACCGTGCTCACCACGAACGGCTCGGGCGACTACCGGGGCCGCAGCGACTCCAACGTCCTGCAGGCCGAGCTCTACGACCCCGCGTCCAACGCCACCCGCCCCGTCGCCGACCCGCTCGTGGGCCGCAACTACCACTCCGGCGCGCTGCTGCTGCCGGACGGGCGCGTGATGACGTTCGGCTCCGACTCGCTGTTCGGTGACGCGGCCAACACCAAGGCGGGCACCTTCCAGCAGCAGATCGACCTCTACACCCCGCCCTACCGCTTCCGCGAGGGGCGGCCCGAGATCAAGGACACGGGCCCCCGCACCGTCAGGCTCGGCGAGCAGACCACGTACCGCACGAGCGACCCGAAGGACATCGTCCGGGCCCGGCTCATCCGGCCGGGCTCGTTCACCCACGTCACCAACATCGAGCAGCGCTCGATCGCCCTGGACATGACGAAGACCGCGGACGGCGTCACCCTCACCGTCCCGCAGGACCCGGCCCTGGTGCCGCCCGGCTGGTACATGCTCAACGTGGTCGACGGGAAGGGCACGCCGTCGGAGGCGGTGTGGGTGAAGGTCCCGGTGGCCGAGGAGCCGTCGTCGTGAGGGCCGGCCCGCGGCCGACGGGGGCGACGGGTCCGACGGGGCCGGTCAGCGGGCGTTGCGGGCCAGTTCGAGGGCGTAGGTCTCCCACCACTGGCCGGCGTCCGGGCCGCCCTTGCAGGCGCCGTCCGACTCCCCCGGCCGCTTGACCCACAGGTAGGCGTCGACCTGCCGGTCCCCGGTGCGGGTGGTCGGCGGCTCGCCGAGCGCCCGGCCGGAGGGGTTGCACCACGCCTTCTCGTGGTCGCCGCCGGACAGCGGCCCGTTGCCGTTGCGGCTGGTGTCGATGACGAAGTGCTTGCCGCCCACCAGCCGGGAGAGCCGGTGGCCGTAGTCCTTGCTGTCCTCGGTGGTCTGGAAGTTGGAGACATTGAGCGCGAAGCCGTCGGCCTGCTCGATGCCGGCCCTCCGCAGCGGCTCGGCCATCCGGTCGACGGGAGTGACCCAGCTCGGGTTGCCGGCGTCCAGGTACACCCTCGTCCTCGGCAGCGCCTTGAGCTTGCCGACGGCCTCCTTGAGCAGCGCGAACCGCTCCTCGTGGTACTCCTGCGGCGTGCAGCCGTCCTCCATGTGCGGCAGGGCGTCCGGCTCCAGGATCACGGTCGCCGGGCGGTCGCCGATGCCCCTGACCGCCCGGTCCAGCCAGGCCCGGTAGGCGTCGCCGTCGGAGGCGCCGCCCTGGGAGTACTGGCCGCAGTCGCGGTGCGGGATGTTGTAGAGGACCAGCAGTGCGTCCCGGTCGGCCCTGACCGCGGCCTCCGTGAAGCCGCGGGTCTGCCCCTCGGGGTCGTCGATGCCCACCCATTCCGCGACCGGCTGACTGGCGATCTTCTGGAGCAGCTCGGCGTCGGCGTCCTTGCCCGACCGGCGCAGCCGCGCGGCCTCCTTCGCCGCCGTCCCGTCCGGGTTCACCCAGAAGGGAGAATGCGCCTTGGGCTGCTGGCGGGCGGGCTGCTGCGAGGCGGGGGCGGCCTCCTTCTCCGGCGCCTCGTCCGAGGAGGAACAGCCGGAGACCGCGAGAAGGAGGAGCACCCCCACCGCTCCGGCCCGCGCCGCGGCCCTGCGGCTGCGGCGGGTGTGACCGGTGTTGCTGCCGTACATCCACTCCCCCTTGGGTTTCCTGCCTCTGGAGGTGCCGTTGGAGGTGCCGTTCCCATGCTGGCACAGACGTGCCCCCGGCCGAGGGCAGTCGTGCCACGACACGGTCCTCGGTCGCCCTCTTGGGCGACGGTCACACGTCCGGCACGGTGCCCGTCAGATAGGCGGAGACGACGAGGTTGGCGCTGTACGCGCGGCGGGCACGGTCGTAGTCGCCGCCGCAGGTGATCAGGCGCAGTTCGGCGCGGCCCGCCCGGCGCGGGCCGTAGACCTTCGCGGCGTCGAAGCGGTTCTTGGTGAAGACCCGGACGTCCTCGACGGTGAACTCGGCCGTGGAGCCGTCCGCGCGGTCGACGGCGATCGTCTGGCCGCGTTTGAGGGAGCCGAGTCCGTAGAAGACGCCCGGCGCCCGGTCGGTGTCCAGGTGCCCGACGAGGACGGCGGCGCCGCGGGTGCCCGGCTCGGGGCCGTCGCGGTACCAGGCGACGGTGTTGGGCCGGTCGTACGGGGGCGGTTCGACGGCGCCCGCCCGGTTCAGGCCGTGGCCCTCGACCGTGGCCCGCACGTTCATCGCGGGGATGGCCAGGCCCTGGGGGAGGGCGCCCGGCAGCGGCCGGTGGGGCGGGGGCAGGGCGGCGCCGGCCGGGCGGCCCACGGCGGCGACGTCCCCGGTCGTGGGGGCGGAGGCCATCGGCACCTCGGTGATGTCCCGGCCCCACATCCACAGCGCAACCAGCAGCGCGGCCCAGGCCGCCCCCGTCAGGAGGCGGCCCGCTCCGCTCGGGCGGTCCTCGGACATGGCCCGCGGCTCACTGCCGCGCGTTGGTGCGCCGCCGGTACCAGATCAGGCCGCCGGCGATGGCCGCGGTCGTGCCGGCCAGCACGAGCCCAGGGGTGTCGGGGGCCTCGGCGGTGGCCGCGGTGCCGCCGGCCCCGGCGGGGACGGGGGCGACGGGCGAGGAGTACAGGCCGTGGGGTTCCCGGCCGCCGCGGTCACCGTGGTCGCCCCGTTCACCCCGTTCACCGCGTTCGCCCCGTTCACCGCGTTCGCCGTGGTCTCCCCGGTCGGGACGGTCGGAGCGGTCGTAGCCGCCGTCACGGTCGGCGGAGGAGCGCGGGCCGGACTGGTCGCTGCCGTCGGTGACGACGGTCAGCTTGCCGACGGCGGCGGCGTCGTAGCCGTCGCACCGCACGCGCACCGGGTACGTGCCGGCCGACGCGGTCTGGCGGACGGTCGCCTCGGCGAACATCCCGGCGGAGTCCCTGGTGAGCCGGGCGTCGTGGACGAACGCCTCCGAGCTGGCGGTGGCCCGTTCGCTGGCGCAGCCGGAGATGCGCAGCTGCACCTCGGCGCCGGGTCTGCTGGTGACAGAGGTGAGCTCAATGGTTCCGGACATGGTGACGGGGCCGTCATGGGCATGAGCGGGGGCCGCGCAGACGGCGAGCGCGGCCGTCAGGGCGCCACAGAGGGCGAAGCGGACTGTAGCCATGGTGAACCTCCTGGTATCCAGAGGTTCACCCGGTGCCGCACCGGCTCGCATCCGCTCCGTAGCGGTATTGCTCCATTCGGCGAGCGCGTAAGCCCGGCGGGTGGCTGCCGGGGCGCAACCGGCTCACACCGGCGCCCGGCTCAGGCGCCCGGCTCAGATGAGGGTGACCAGGTCCGCGATCGAGTCGACCACGCGCGACGGGCGGAAGGGGTAGGTGTCGACCTCTTCGGCGCGGGTCAGGCCCGTCAGCACCAGGAAGGTCTCCATGCCGGCCTCCAGGCCGGCCAGGATGTCCGTGTCCATCCGGTCGCCGATCATGGCGCTGCTCTCGGAGTGCGCGCCGATGGCGTTGAGGCCGGCCCGCATCATGAGGGGGTTCGGCTTGCCGACGAAGTAGGGGTCGCGGCCGGTCGCCTTGGTGATCAGCGCGGCGACGGAGCCCGTGGCGGGGAGGGCGCCCTCGGCGGAGGGGCCGGTCTCGTCGGGGTTGGTGGCGATGAAACGGGCGCCGTTGTTGATGAGCCGGATCGCCTTGGTGAGCGCCTCGAAGCTGTACGTCCGTGTCTCTCCCAGCACGACGTAGTCGGGGTCCGCGTCGGTGAGGACGTACCCGATGTCGTGCAGGGCGGTGGTCAGGCCGGCCTCGCCGATGACGTAGGCGGTGCCGCCGGGACGCTGGTCGTCCAGGAACTGGGCGGTGGCCAGGGCGGAGGTCCAGATGTTGGGCACCGGCACGTCCAGGCCGATCCGCTGCAGGCGGGCGTGCAGGTCGCGGGGCGTGTAGATCGAGTTGTTGGTGAGCACGAGGAAGGGCTTGCCGGACTCGCGCAGGCCCTTGATGAAGGCGTCCGCCCCGGGCACCGGGATGCCCTCGTGCATCAGGACACCGTCCATGTCGGTGAGCCAGGACTGGATCGGCTTGCGCTCTGCCACTGTGCGACTCCTGCCGTGCTGTGCCCATCGCTGGGACCCGGGGACGCCGGAGCGGCGCAACTCGTACGCCGCCCCGACACCCCCAGCCTAATCAGTCGGCCGGAAGCGCCCCCCACGAAGGTTCATCCTGCGACTATCCCCCCACACGGGGGGTGAGGGTCGGCGCAGCGGCGGTGGAGCGGCGGCGAGGACCCGGAATGGCCCGCCCCGCCACGCCGTGGGAGTGCCACGCACTCCCGGATATCGGCGCATGTGTCCCGAGTGCCCCGCTCCGTACGGTGTGTGATGCCCGCCCTGTGTCGGCAGGGCGCACCCCATCGAAGGAGAGAGGGGGCACCCCCTTGCTCGCACCCAACGACGCGGTGATCACACGCGTGATCACGACGACGCACGACGGCGACGTCGCCACCTGCAGGCCGAACATCTGCTGCCACGGACCCGTGGCCAAGTTCAAGGTCTGCGTGGAGATCATCGCCGGCAACTACATCGGCAACTCGTGCCTTCCGTACACGCTCAGCCTGCACTGCATCGACGAGTGCCTGGCGGAGCCCAACAAGGACATGAGCCGCCTGGGCCAGATCCAGCACTTCTCCAAGAACGACGGCTGGAAGCTCAACGGCTGCAAGGGAACGTACGTCAGGTGGGTGTGCTTCACCATCGACGTGCCGCCCAAGCTTCCCGGGTGCCACGTCTTCCACTATGTCGTCACCCTGTGCGACAAGCGCGGCACCATCGCGTCCTTCCGTCACAGCGCGCCGTTCATCCTGGGCGCGCACGAGAACACGGAGTGCTGACCGGCTGCTCGACCCGCTGATCAGTGATCCGCTCCGGGCGGCGGCCGCACCCCCGCCGCCGCCCGGACCTCCTCCTGCACCGCCGCCGCGCGGCGGCGCACGGCCCGCGTGCCGAGCAGGACGGCCGTGCCGCCGGCCAGCAGGGCGCAGGCGGTGGCGCCGATGCCGTACAGCGGAAGGGCGTCGCCGGTATCGGCCAGTGCGGGCGGGTCGTCGTCGCTGCCCCTGTTGCCCCCGCCGCCGGGCACGGCGGCCCGGTTCGTGTGCCCGGGACGGGCGCCGCTGCCGGGTCGTGCGGGCTCCACGGCGAAGGCGTAGTCGTCCGACTCCCCGACCCACGCCCCGTCGTCGCCGCGCTTCTGCACCGCGGTGACGTTGGCGGTGACCGGTCCGGTGGGGGCGTCGTCCGCGAAGGCCAGGCGCAGGGGCACGGTGACCGCGCCGTGCGGGGGCACGACGAACCCGGGGAAGCCGGCCGCGTCCCCCGCGGAACCGCCGCCCAGCACCCCGACGTTCTCGGCCTCCTCCGTCCGCTCGAACGTGACGGGCAGCCAGCGCGTGCCGCCCGCGTCGTAGAAGTCGAGGTGGATGTGGCCGGGTTCGAGCGCGCGGCCCTTGTCGGACAGGACGGCGACGGGGTGGACGTCCCGGCATTCGGCGTCGGTGGCGTTGCGCAGCTCCAGCCGCCAGGTCCGCGGGGCGCCCCCGCGTTCGTACGCGCCCGGTCCGCCGCTCAGCCGCGAGCCGATGGGGAACTGCGCGCTGCGGGGATCCCCGCAGGGCGACTGTGGCTGCGGGGCGTCGGCGGCGGAACGTGCCGCGCCGCCCGCCGCACCGAGGACCAGCAGGGCCGCGCCGACGAGGAGGGCGCGCCGGACGGGCCCGGGGAGGCGGGGCGGGGACAACGCGAACATCGCAGCCATCGCGGACCTTTGCGGGTGGGGACTCCGGTCGTCGTACGCGCCCCATCCCATCCCGCCCGCGCCGCCCGGCTGCCGCGCGGCGCGGGGTCGTGCCGCCGACCGGGCGTCACATCCCACCCGGTAGGCCGATTGTCGTTTCATCCGGCCGGGCGTCCTCGTCGGCATCGGGGGCCGGGCCGGCGCGGCCGAACAACGGGGCGAGGACGAGCGCGGCCGCTCCCTCGGCGACGGTGCGGTCGCCGCCGGGGGCGACGGCGACGGGCACGGTGGGCGGGAGTTCGGAGCGCACGCCCCGCAGGTACGGCTCGGGGTCGGCCAGGACCGTCCGGCCGCCGAGCAGCACGAGGTCGATGTCGAGCAGCTGGACGAGGTTGGCCGCGGCGACGCCGAGGAGGCGGGCGGCGCGGGGGGCGTCCCCGCCGGCGGCGGCGCGCAGGCACAGGACCTCGACGCACCCGCGCCGGCCACAGGGACACGGCGGCCCGTCGAGCTGCAGCACCTGGTGCCCGAACTCCCCCGCCCCGGTCCGGGACCCCCGGTGGACCGCGCCCCCGAGGACGAGGCCGGCACCGAGCCCGGTGCCGAGGTGGAGGTAGGCGAAGGAGTCCGCACCACGGCCGGCGCCGCGCGGCCCGCG
This sequence comes from Streptomyces sichuanensis, assembly GCF_020328095.1. NCBI lineage: Bacteria > Bacillati > Actinomycetota > Actinomycetes > Kitasatosporales > Streptomycetaceae > Streptomyces > Streptomyces sichuanensis. Next base: position 9,719 of record NZ_JAIXMK010000116.1, on the reverse strand, counting down.
CAGGAGGCCGAGGGCGGCGGCGTTGGTGTCCTTGTCGAGAAGGACGGCCAGCCCGAGCCGCCGGGCGAGAGCGTCCCGGAGGGGGAAACCGTCCCATTGCGGGAAGCCGGTGACGCGGTGCAGCACACCCCGCCGGTGATCGAGCGGCCCGGGCGCGGCGACGCCGACACCGAGCAGGGTGGCGGGGGCCGGGGGCTCCCCGGGGGCAGCCCCCGTACCGGCGGCCGGCCTCGGTCCCGTCCCGGCCGCCGGGACCGGCGCCGCGCCGCCGGCCGGCATCGCCGCCGCACGGGCGGCCGTTGCGGGGCCCGCGCCCGTGGCCGAGGCCGCGGGCGCCGTCTCCGCGCCCCGCACCGCCCTCCCCTCGGCCCAGAGGGCGTGGATCTCGGTCGCCGCCGTGTCGAGGACCGCTTCCGCGCCCGCGCCGAAGGCGAGGGGGGCTGTGCGGGTCGCGACGACGGTGCCCGCCAGGTCGACCAGGGTGGCCGTGAGCGCGTCGCGGTCGACGTGGAGGCCGACCGCGTACGCCGCGCCGGGCACCAGCCTCAGCACGGTCGCCGGTTTGCCGCCCGTGGACGAGCGGCGGCCCGCGGCGGTCGCGAGGCCGGCGTCCCGCAGCCGGGCGGTGATCTTGCTGACGGCCTGCGGGGTCAGGCCGGTGCCCGCGGCCAGCTCCGCCCGGCTGGCGCCCCGCTCCCCCGCGTCGCGCAGCAGGCCGAGCACGACAGCGGCATTGTGGTCGCGCAGGGCGGCGAGGTTGGCGCCGGGACGCCCGGTACGGAGAGTGCTCACAGGCCACATTCTCCCCCGCACTTGCACTTACGCAACACTGTTGCCAAAGTGAAGGGCATGGACGATGACACCACCGCCACCCCGCACGCCGCCCCCCTCCGCGTCGGCCTGATCGGCTACGGGCTGGCGGGCTCCGTCTTCCACGCCCCGCTCGTCGCCGCGACGGACGGCCTCGTCCTCGACACGGTCGTCACGGCCAACCCCGAGCGGCAGGAGCAGGCGCGCGCCGAACACCCGCAGGTGCGCACGGCCGACACGGCGGACGCGCTCCTGGCCCGCGCCGGCGAGCTCGACCTGGTCGTCATCGCCTCCCCCAACCGCACCCACGTGCCGTTCGCCCGCGCGGCCCTCGAAGCCGGCCTGCCGGTCGTCGTCGACAAGCCGCTGGCCGCGACCGCCGCCGAGGCACGGTCGCTGGCGGCGCTGGCGGACAGCCGGGGGCTGCTGCTCAGCGCCTTCCAGAACCGCCGCTGGGACAACGACTTCCGCACCGTCGCCCGGCTGATCGCCGACGGGGCGTTCGGGCAGGTCCAGCGCTTCGAGTCCCGCTTCGAGCGCTGGCGCCCCCTCCCCAAGGGCGGCTGGCGCGAGTCCGGCGACCCGGCCGAGGTCGGCGGCATCCTCTACGACCTGGGCAGTCACCTCGTCGACCAGGCCCTCGTCCTCTTCGGCCCGGCCACCACCGTCTACGCCGAGGTCGACGTGCGCCGGGCGGGCACGGAGGCCGACGACGACGCCTTCATCGCCCTCACCCACCGCGGCGGCGTCCGCTCCCACCTGTGGATGAGCGCCACCACCGCCCAGCTCGGGCCGCGCTTCCGCGTCCTCGGCGACATGGCCGGTTACGTCAAGTACGGGCTCGACCCCCAGGAGGCCGCACTCCGCGAGGGCCTGCGGCCGGGCGACGGGACGGAGTGGGGCGTGGAGTCCGAGACGTCGTGGGGCCGCCTGGGTGCGGGCGAGTCGCCGCTGACCGGCGGCGGCGAACCGGTACCGACGCTTCCGGGCGACTACCCCGCGTACTACGCCGCGATCGCGGAGGCGCTGCGCACGGGCGGCCGCCCGCCGGTCACGGCCGGGGAGGCGGCGGAGGGGCTGCGCGTGCTGGAGGCGGCCAGGGCGTCGGCGGCCGAGGGCCGCACGGTCACGCTGGCGGAGGCCGGACGGTGAGCGACGCCGGCCCGGACGGGAACGACGAGGTCGGCCGCCTGGAGGACGACGAACGGCGTCTGGTCCTCGACCGCTTCGACCACGACGACGCCTGGCGCCTGGGCGTGCTGCTGACCGGCCTGGCCCGCGAGCGCGGAGCGGCGGTGGCCGTCGCCATCCACCACGGCCCGCAGCGCCTCTTCCACTGCGCGCTGCCCGGCACCTCGGCCGACAACGACGCCTGGCTCGACCGCAAGTGCCGCGTCGTCAGCCGCTACGCCGCCTCGTCCTTCCTGGTCGGCGCCCGCTTCCGGGCCAAGGGCCGCACGTTCGAGGACGCCTCGCGCCTGGACCCCGACCGCTACGCCGCGCACGGAGGCGCCTTCCCGCTGCGCGTGCGGGGTACGGGCGTGGTGGGCGCGGTGGCGGTGTCGGGGCTGTCCCAGGCGGAGGACCATGCGCTGGTGGTGGAGGCGCTGGAGCGGTTCCTGGCGCAGTAGAGCAGGGGGAAGCGGCCGCGGGCCCGGCGGTCATTCCCAGCGGGGGTGGGGCCGCTGGCGGTGCAGGATGACGAGGGCCATGCCGGCGCCGGTCGTCATCAGGGCGGCGCCGAGGACCATGTCCGTGCTCATCGGCGGGCCGCCGTGCGCGAGTTCGTGGCCGTCGCCGGCCACCGGGACGTTGGGCGCCGGGGCGCCGGCGTGCGGGACGGGGAGGCGGGCCCCCGCCTCGGGCGTGGGGGCCGTGCCGCAGTCGGGGAGGCGGCCGGTGAAGGGGTAGGCGTGGATGGACGGGCCCGCCGCGCCCGCCGACTCGTGCACCAGCGAACCTGCCGTGAAGAGCCGGCCGTTGATCCCCGGCAGGCTCAGGTGCGTGAGGCTGGAGCGGCGGCCGACGAGGAGGGAGCCGTCGAGCTGGCCGGTGCCGGCGAGCCTCACCTCCCGCGCGTCGGGGACGTTCCACAGGAGCCGTTCCCGCTGGACGCCGGTCACCCTGGCGGCGGAGGTGCTGATGGTCTGCGCCTCGCTGCCGGGGCGGATGAGGTTGACGAGGACGGTCGCGCGGGCGGGGATGCGCGCGAAGCTCAGGTTCTGCGGGCCGCCGCCGGGGGCGGTGAGGTCGAAGGGGACGGTGAAGACCTGCAGGGCGGAGGTGCCGTCGCCGGTGAAGACCGTGGCGGCGCCGTGGTTGACGGCCGTGCCGGTGGCCTTGCGGGCGACGCCCTTGTCGTAGGCGTAGCAGGTGCTCGTGGCGGTCAGCTCCTCGCGCAGGCCCTGGACGGCCGCGACCGCCGCGAGGTCGTGCGCCGCCTTCGGGCTCACCGTGCCCGGGCCCGTCGCCTTGCCGGCGTACGTCACGGTCCCGGTGACCGCGCCCTCCTCCGCCACCAGCCGCTGGCCGGCCGCGAGCTTGAGGTCACCGCCGACGCGCAGGAACGCCGAGCCGTTGTCCGGGGGCACCCGCGAGCCGTGGCCGGCGACGCCCACGTGGTAGGCGGGCGACGGCCCGGCGCCCTTGGCCAGGTCGAAGTCGCCGAGGACGACGACCCGGCCCTCGGCCGCGGCCGCGGCCTGGCGCACGGCGTAGTCACCGCCGACGAAGACGTTGACGCCGTTGTCCCGGCCCTTGACCGGGCCGTTGTGCGGCTCGGGGTACGCGCCCGGGCACGCGCCCGGCACGCAGGGGCCCGGCCCGGCCGCCACCGGCTCGGCCCGGCCCGCCTCCGGCGCGGTGAACGCGCCGGCCAGCAGCGTGCCTCCGATGGCGGCCAGGGTGGCCAGGACCGTGGCCACGGGACGGGACACCCGACGTCGTGCGCACCCGTTCTGAGACATATACGAAAATATGCCTAAAGCTGTGGGGGGAACTCCGCAGCACACGCGCTCCCGCCCCCGGACGGAGCAACACCCGGATCGCGGTCACGCCCCCGCCTACGCCCACCCACGGCGGCGCCCACGGCCACGGCCACGACCACGGCGGCGCCACGGACGGGCCGTGCCGCCGTCACGCGTCCTTCAGCACCTGCCGCTGCCGCCCCAGCCCGTCGATCTCCAGCTCCACCACGTCCCCGGCCCGCAGGTACGGCTTCGGATCAGGGCGGCCGAGCGCCACGCCCGCGGGGGTTCCGGTGTTGATGACGTCGCCCGGGTACAGCGTCATGAAGTGGCTGACGTACCGCACGAGGTGCGCCACCGGGAAGATCTGCTGCGCCGTGCTCGATTCCTGCATCAGCTCGCCGTTGACCCACAGCCGCATGCCCAGCGCCTGCGGGTCGGGTATCTCGTCCGCGGTCACCAGCCAGGGCCCGAGGGGGTTGAACGTCTCGCAGTTCTTGCCCTTGTCCCACTGGCCGCCGCGCTCGTTCTGGAACTCCCGCTCGGAGACGTCGTGGGCCACGGCGTAGCCCGCGACGGCCGCCATGGCCTCCGCGTCCGTCCGCAGGTAGCGGGCGGTCCGTCCGATGACGACGGCCAGCTCGACCTCCCAGTCGGTCTTCTCGCTGCCGCGCGGCACGAGCACGGTGTCGTCCGGGCCGACGACCGTGTCCGGTGCCTTCAGGAACACCAGCGGCTCGGCCGGCGGCCGCACCCCCGTCGCGGCCACGAGATCGCGGTAGTTCACGCCGATGCCCACGATCTTGCCGATCCGGGCGACGGGCGGGCCCGTCCGCAGCCCCGGCTCGTCCAGCGCGGGCAGGATGCGCGCCCCCACGGCCGCCCGGATGCGCGACAGCGCGGACGCGTCGGCGAGGAGTGCCCCGTCCACGTCCGGTACCAGTGCCGACAGGTCGCGCAGGACTCCGTCCTCGTCGAGCAGCGCGGGGCGTTCCGCTCCCGCGGGTCCGACACGCAGCAGCCTCATCGCTCCAACTCCCGTAGTCGTTCGTGTCACCCGTCGCGCCGGCCCCAGCCGATCGTCCAAGAACGGAGGGTCTCTCCGCAAGGGCCGTTTCGGCCTGTGGACCCTCAGGCGGCGGAACGCCGGCGCTTGCCCGCCGCCTGCGACGTGCCCGCCGCCTGCGACGTGCCCGCCGCCTGCCGCTTGCCCTCCGGCTCCGTCCGCTTCTCCGCCGTGCCCAGCGGCTGCAGCCACGCCCGCTCCACCGCCGACCACGTCGTGGTCGTCACCAGGTACAGGCCGGCCGCCAGCGGCACCACGGCGGCCGTGACCAGCGTGCCGAACGACAGCAGCGGCAGCACCTTGGCCATCGCCGCCATCCCCGGCACCTGCACGTCCTCCGCGCCCGGCACCGGCAGGTCCCCGGCCGCCTTGCGGTTGCGCAGGAACGTCCACGTCGCCACCGCGCCCACCAGCGCGAACAGGCCCAGGTACACCAGCCCCTGCGCCCCCACGAGGCCGCCGTCGCCCAGCGCGTCCGCCCACCGGCCGCCCAGCGGCGCGCCCAGCAGCGTGTGCTCCAGCAGGTCGCCGCCTCCGTCGCCGGTCGAGAACAGGTGGTACATCACGTAGAACACCGGCAGCTGGACGAGCATCGGCAGACAGCCCGCCAGCGGTGACGTGCCCTCCTTCCGGTACAGCTCGGCCACTGCCCGCTGCAGCCGCTCGGGGTCCTTCCCGTGCTTGCGCTTCAGCTCCGCGAGGCGCGGGGCGAGCTCGGCGCGCCGTTGGCCGCCCTTGACCGCCGACCGGGTCAGGGGGTGCAGCGCCAGCCGCACCGCGCAGGTGAACACCACGATCGCCCCCGCCGTCGCCGAGGCGCCCAGCACGGGGTCGAGCGCATCGGCGAGGTGGGTGAGGAGCGAGCCGAGCGAAGTGAAGAGAGGAGAGAAGACGGACATGGTGAGTGAGCCCTCCACGGGTCTCGTCGTGCCGAAGGAAGCAAGGGAATCGGCGTGACGAGCCGCGCGGCGACGCAGCCCTGCAGGGGAAACCCCGGACAACGACGGGGAGTCCCCGGACAACAAGGGGAGTCCCCGGAGAACGGGAGCGGGATGCGGGATGCGTCTACGCGGTCGTCGGGACGGGACGACCGGGTGCCCGGGGCCGTCGGCGGCCCTGCGCATCGGGATCGCGCTGGGCGAGGAACGCCGTGCGCAATTCCCGGTCCCGTATCGCGGTGCGTATGCGGGTCGGGGTGAGCGGGCCGCCCGCGCGGGCGGCCGCCACGGCGACGGCGCACAGCACCAGCGCGGCCGCGACGGCGGTGGTGGCGGCGAGCGCGACGGCGGACAGCAGGCCCGTCTGGGCCAGCAGCACCTCGGAGAACAGGAAGAGGAGCACACTGATGTGTGTCCGGTGCGCACGGAATGCCCGCAGCATCGTCAGCCCCCCTTGCCCGTTCGCCAGTTCAGTGGTTCACCAGTTCAGTCGTTCCGATGGTAGACGGCCCCACTGACAGCCGTCCCCTCCGGGGTCCCCTCCCGCCCGGGATCCGCCGCCAGGACCTCGTCGTCCGGCCGCGCGTCCACCGGCTGCGGGCCCCACCACGACACGGCCAGCGCCACGACGACGTTCACCGCCAGCGCCAGTGCGCCCGCGTTCACCCCCCACACCGGATCGTGTTCGGTGAACACCAGCCCGCACACCAGCGCACCGCCCGTCGCCAGGCCGCTCAGCGCGCCCCACAGCGTCAGCCGCCGCCACGCCAGGCCCAGCAGGATCATGGGCACGAGCTGGGCCATGCCCTCGTACGAGATGAGCGAGAGCCGCACGAGCGTGTTCGGTTCGGTGTACGTCAGCACCAGCGCCAGCACGCCGGAGACCACCACGACGACCTGCGCCGCCACCTTCTGCCGGTCCGGCCGCCCGGCCAGCGCCGGCACGGCCCCCAGCACGCTCTTGCCCCACATCGTGCCGATGACCAGCATGAACACCGCCATCGGCACGATCGACGACAGCGCCGCCGCCACCCCGATCACCCCGACCGCCCAGGCCGGCAGCGAATCGACGACCAGCTTGAACAGGGCCAGGTTGGACCCGGCCCCCGTCAGCCCCGGCACCACGAAGGCCGCCGCCAGGCCGAGCAGCATCGGCACGAACAGCAGCACGTTGTAGAAGGGCAGCAGCATGGCGTTGCGCCGCAGCGCATCCGCGTTGCGGGCGCTCAGGTAGCCCGCCACGGTCGTCGGGAAGATGACGACCGTCAGGGAGTTGAGGAAGCTGGTCGTGACGAACCAGCCGGCGCCGAGGCCGCTGCCGCCGTGACCGGTGAAGGTCAGCCAGTCCGGCTTCTCGGCCACGAGACGGTCCAGGAAGGGCCCGTAGCCGTCGAAGTAGTGCACGGGGACGTAGAGGGCGAGGAAGCCGAGCGTGGCGATGACCAGCACGTCCTTGAGCACCGACACCCACGCGCTGCCGCGCAGGCCGCTCACCACGACGAAGCCCGTGGTCACCGCGAAGGCGATGAAGTAGGCCCAGTTCAGGCTGATCGCCCCGTAGGAGATGGTCGAGACGACCACGCCCATTCCGGTGATCTGCAGCTGGATGTAGGGCAGGAGGCAGACCGTCGCCAGGACCGCCACCAGGGTGCCGAGCCAGGGCCTGTCGTAGCGGTGCGCCACCATGTCGGTGATGTTCACGAGGCCATGGCGGCGGGCGTACGACCACAGCATCGGGCCGACGACGTAGCCGATGGCGTAGCCGCAGGAGAGGTACGCGATGACGTACAGGACCGGGGCGCCGTGGTTGTAGCCCCAGCCCGCGGCACCGAGGTAGCTGAAGCTGGTGTAGCCCTCACCGGCCATCAGGACCCAGATGAAGACCGTGCCGAGGCTGCGGCCGCCCACGGACCACTCGGCGAGCCCGCCGGTGCGGCCGTGGCCGCGGACGGCCAGCAGGCCGAGCACCACGGTCAGGACCATGAAACCGCCGAAGACGGCCGTCGCGACGGTGGCGTTCGTGCTCACGCGCGGCCTCGCTTGCGGTCGCCCCGCCAGGCGAGGAAGACGGCGGCCGGGGTCAGCAGCGTCGCCAGCAGGAGCCAGAAGAAGAGGAAGGGCAGGCCGAGGACCGTGGGGTGCACCCGGTCCGCCAGCGGCAGGGCGGCCAGGTAGAGCCCGTACGGGGCCAGGAGCCACAACAGGTGGGGACGTTTCTTCAACACGTCGTCGACCCTAGGGCGCGAAGGGGGCGCCCGCCCGCCCCTTCACGCCCCCAGCAGCCCCGACGCCGTGTAGATCAGCAGGCCCGCCAGCGCACCCACCACCGTGCCGTTGATGCGGATGAACTGCAGGTCCCGGCCGATGTGCGCCTCGATCTTGCGCGAGGTCTGTTCCGCGTCCCAGCTCGCCACCGTGTCCGTGATCAGGGACGTGATCTCGTCGCGGTACGTCGTCACGACGTACACGGCCGCGTCCTCCAGCCAGCCGTCCACCTTCGCCCGCAGCCGCTCGTCGGCCGTCATCCGGGCGCCCAGCGAGAGGATCGAGGCACGGGTGCGCAGCCGCAGTTCGCTGCGCTCGTCCTCCGCAGCGGCCACGATCATCGCCCGGACCGAGGACCACGCCGAGGCGATGATGTCCTGCACCTCGCCGCGGCCGAGGACCTCGGTCTTCAGCCGCTCGACGCGCGCCCGCGTGTCCTCGTCGGTCTGCAGGTCGTGCGCGAAGTCGGCGAGGAAGCGGTCGACCGCCGCGCGCGCCGGGTGCTCGGGCATGTCGCGCATCTCGGTGGCGAAGCGCAGCAGCTCCTTGTAGACGCGCTCGCCGACCTTGCGGTCCACGAAGCGCGGCGTCCAGCCCGGTGCACCGCCCGCGACGGCGGCCATGACGGAGTCGCTGTGCTCCACGAGCCAGTCGTGGGCGCGGACGCACACCAGGTCGACGACCTTGCGGTGGCCGCCGTCGGCGACGACCTTCTCCAGCATCGCGCCGATGCCGGGCGCGACCTCGGCGGCGTCGGCGCGGCGGGTGATGGCCTCGCCCACGACGGCCTGCACGTCGGAGTCGCGCAGGACGCGCAGCGCGCCGCGCAGGGCGGTGGCGAGCTCGGCGGTCACCCGGTCGGCGTGGGCCGGCCGGGCGAGCCAGGCGGCGAGGCGGGAGCCGATGCCGACCGCCCGCAGCCGCAGGCGCACCACGTCCCCGGAGAGGAAGTTCTCGCCCACGAAGTCGCCGAGGCTCTGCCCGAGCTGGTCCTTCTTGGTGGGGATGATGGCCGTGTGCGGGATGGGCAGGCCCATCGGGCGCCGGAAGAGCGCGGTGACGGCGAACCAGTCGGCGAGCGCGCCCACCATGCCCGCCTCGGCCGCGGCCGCCACGTAGCCGGCCCAGCCACCGGCGCCGGTGGCCCGTGCCCAGGTGGCGAGTGCGTAGACGGCGGCGACGGCGAGCAGCAGTCCGGTCGCGGTGGTCTTCATCCGGCGCACTCCGCGGCGCTTGTCCTCGTCCGCCGCGCTGTAGGTGAATCCGCCGGGCCGGGCGGGCATCACCCCCTCGGCGGCGCCCGGACCGCCAGCAGCGGCAGGCGGCTCCTGTCCATGGGAGCGTTTCATCCACACCACCACCCGTTCCGGCTGTCCTCACGTGCATTGTCCCTACCCGACCGACTCGGGGAACGCCCGAAGAGTTCCCCGCGTCTGACAAGTCGCCCATGACATGTCACGAGCACGTGCTGCGAGGCTCCTGCCCCGCGGCCGTCCGGTCACCCCCGGAGTGTCACGCTCCGCGATCCTTCAGGAGACATCCGCCGATGAAGAGGCCCTCCCTGCCGCGCGCGGCGTTCGCCGTGCTCGCCGCGCTGGCGGCCGTGGTGACGGCCGTGGCGGTCGTCATGAGCGGCGGGTCGGGCGGCCGGGGCGGCGGGAGCGCGGGCGGGCC
>NZ_JAIXMK010000115.1:0-22396 GCF_020328095.1 Streptomyces sichuanensis | reverse complement strand
CCGTGCAGTGGTGATGTGCCGCCGGTGCGGCGTGAATGGCTGTCCCGGAAGCCTTGCGGCGCCGTGACAACTCGGAGAACACTACGCATCGGGCAGACCCGTGTCAACTCGCCTGCGGCGGGCTTTCGTAGGGCCGCTGACGGGCCGTTCAGTCGAGTCAGTCGAGGTCGTTGAGTCGCCCGCCGGCGTCCGGCTGGGCCTCTTCCACGCGGCGGAGCAGCCTGGTGAGCATCGCTCCGAGCTGGCCGCGCTCCTCACCGGAGAGGTCCTGGAGGAGATCCTCCTCGAAGACCGTGGCCATGCGGAGCCCCTCCAGCCACTTCGCTCGCCCCTCTTCCGTGACGCCGACGATGACGCGCACCCGGTTGTTCTCGTCGCGCTCACGGGTGACGAGGCCCTCGGCGACCATGCGGTCGATGCGGTGGGTCATGGCGGCGGGGGTGAGGCCCAGGCGCTTGGCGAGGTCGCCGGGGCCCAGGCGGTAGGGGGCGCCGGCGAGGACGAGGGCCTTGAGGACCTCCCACTCGCCGTTGCTGATGCCCAGCTCGGCGGTCTGGCGCCCGTAGGCGACGTTCATGCGCCGGTTCAGGCGGCTGAGCGCCGAGACCACGCGCTCCACCTGAGGGTCCAGGCCCTGGAACTCGCGCTGATAGGCGGCGATCTGTTCGTCGAGGCTCGGCTCGGCCGGCTCGGGGGTGTCAGCCATGAGCGGCAGTATGACAGAAAAGGTTCGCGCTAAAGCCCTTCGTCATGTACTGTTTAGCTTCGAAGTTTAGGGTTGAAGTCTTCAAGGTTGAGGGGTGAGTGTGACCACCGCGATGGGCGCAGCACTGCGCCGGATCCAGTTGGGCAACGCGTTGAGCGCGTTCGGCAGCGGCTTCACGGTTCCGTTCCTGTTCGTCTATGTGGCTCAGGTGCGGGATCTCGGCGCGAGCACGGCGGGGATCGTGCTGGCGACGTTTGCCGTGGCCGCGCTCGTCGTACTGCCCTTCACCGGTCGGTTCATCGACCGGCGGGGTCCGCTGCCTGTTGCCGTCGCCGGTACGGTCTCGGCCGCCGTCGGTTCCATGGGGCTGGGCCTGGCCGACAGCCAGTCGCTCGTCGTGGCCGCGGCTGCGGCCATGGGTGCCGGTATAGCGGTCATCCAGCCGTCCCTCGCCACGATGATCGTGTGGTGCTCGACGCCGACCACCCGTTCGCGCGCGTTCGCGATGCAGTTCTTCCTCAACAACCTCGGCCTGGGTGTCGGCGGTCTGCTCGGCGGCCAGCTGGTGGACACCTCTGACCCGTCCAGCTTCGTGCGGCTCTTTGCGATCGAGTCGGTGATGTTCCTGGTGCTGGGCGCGACGGTGGCGACCGTGCGGCTGCCCCGGGCGCCGAAGGTCGAGGACGCGGTGCCGACGGATCCCGCGGCCGCGCGTGGCTGGCGCACGCTGCTCGGTGACCGGGCCATGGTGCAGCTGTGCGTGCTGGGCTTCGTGATGTTCTTCGCCTGCTACGGGCAGTTCGAGTCGGGTCTGGCCGCATTCGCCGTCGAGGTCACCGGGATTTCGCCGGCGATGCTCGGCATCGCCCTGGCGGCGAACACCGCGGCGATCGTTCTCGCCCAGTTCGTCGTCCTGAAGCTCGTCGAGCGGCGGCGCCGGAGCCGGGTGATTGCGCTGGTCGGTCTTATATGGACGGTCGCGTGGGTCGCGGCCGGGGTGTCCGGTCTTGTGCCGGGGGCGCACGGCGTGGCGACTGCGCTGCTGATCTCCACCTATGCGCTGTTCGGTATCGGCGAGTCGATGCTGTCGCCGACGATGGCCCCCCTGGTGGCGGACCTGGCGCCGGCGCGGCTCGTGGGTCAGTACAACTCGGCCTTCGCCCTGGTGAAGCAGCTGGCGCTGGCCGTGGGCCCGGCGGCGGGCGGCATGATGGCGGGCGCGGGGATGTACGTCGCGTACATCGTCCTGCTGATCGTCTGCTCGCTCGGCATTTCCGCGCTGGCGCTGCGGCTGGGCCGTCGGCTCACCCCGGCGCAGGACAATCCGCTCGTCGCCCAGGCGCGCCGTGCGGCGGCGGTCCCCAAGACGGTCGCTGTCGTCGAGGACGCCGGGGAGCGCGTGCCCGTGGCGGCCTGAGCCGACAGCGGGGGGGTCTGCAGAGACCGTCGGGATATAGAGAAGGGGACGGGCGAGGGCCCGGGCCGGAAGTCGTGCGCTTCCGTGTCCGGGTCCTTTGTCATGTGGGCCCTGATGCATGTGTGGGCCCTTGTGCGTGAGTGGGCCTTTGTGCGCGTGTGCGCCTTTGTGCGCGTGTGCGCCTTTATGCGTGGCCTGCCGGCAGGGCGAACTCGCACCACACCGCTTTGCCGCCGCCCGGGGTGCGGCGTGAGCCCCAGGAGGAGGCGATGGTGGCGATGATCGAGATGCCGCGGCCGGCCTCGTCGGCGGGTTCGGCGCGGCGGCGGCGCGGAAGGTGGTCGTCCCCGTCGGTGACCTCGATGATCAGGCGCCGGTCCGTGCGGCGCAGGCGCAGCCGCATGGGGGGTGTGCCGTGCTGGAGCGAATTGGCCACGAGCTCGCTCGTGGCGAGGACGCCCAGGTCACGGAGGTCGGTGGGGAAGCGCCAGCTGGCGAGGACGCCGGAGGCGAAGGCGCGGGCGCGGGGGGCGGCCTCGACTCCGCCGAGGAGCTCCAGCGCGGCGTTGTGGAAGAGCTCGGCGTCGTGTCCGGTGCGGGCGGGGTGCTGGAGAACGAGGAGGGCGACGTCGTCGTCGTGCTCCTGGGTCACGCCGAGGGCTCGGATGAGGCGGTCGCACATGACCTGCGGCGAGCCGGTCGCGCCGGCGAAGGCGCGCTCCAGGGCGGCGACGCCTTCGTCGATGTCCTCGTCGCGCCGCTCGACGAGGCCGTCCGTATAGAGGACGGCGCTGGAGCCGGGGCCGAGGGGCATGGTGCCGGAGGTGTGCAGCCAGCCGCCGGTGCCGAGCGGGGGGCCGGTGGGCTCGGCGGCGCGGCGGACGGTGCCGTCGGGGTCGCGGACGAGGATCGGCAGGTGGCCGGCCGAGGCGTAGACGAGGCGACCCTCGTTGGGGTCGTGGACGGCGTAGACGCAGGTGGCGATCTGGGTGGCGTCGATTTCTGCGGCGAGGCCGTCGAGGAGCTGGAGGACCTCGTGGGGCGGCAGGTCGAGGCGGGCGTAGGCCCGTACGGCCGTCCGTAGCTGGCCCATGACGGCTGCCGCGCGCACGCCGCGGCCCATGACGTCGCCGATGACGAGGGCGGTGCGGCCGGCGCCGAGGGTGATGACGTCGTACCAGTCGCCGCCGACGGCGGTGTCCTTGCCGCCGGGCTGGTAGGTGGCGGCGACGCGAAGGTCGTCGGGTTGTTCGAGCTCCTGGGGGAGCAGGCTGCGCTGGAGGGTGACGGCGGCTTCGCGCTGGCGGCGCTCGCTGGCGCGCAGGCGCTCGGCCGCTTCGACCTGGTCGGTGACGTCGGAGGCGAAGACGAGGACGCCGCGCTGGGCGCCCGTTGCTTCTCCGACGTCGATCGGGGAGCAGGTGAAGGTGTAGTAGCCGTGGCGCACCTGGTCCGCGTCGGCCGGGGTGACGGTTGCGGCAGTGACTGAGGCTGGGGCGGTGGCCGTGGTGGCGGGCCGTTCGGTGGTTGCGGGGACGGTCAGGCGCCGGGATTTGACCGTGCGGGGCTTGCCGCTGCGCAGGACCTGGTCCATGAGGGGGAGCAGGCCGAGTGCTTCGAGCTCGGGCAGGGCGGTGCGGGCGGGGGCGCCGGGCGGGCGGAGGCCGAAGAGGGCGGCGTAGGCGTCGTTGACGTAGGCGATGCGGTGGTCCGGCCCGTAGACGACGGCGGCGAGAGCCGGGACCTTGCCGAGGACGTCGTGGACGGAGAGCCCGTCGAGGCTGGGGACGGGGACCGGCTCGGCGTCAGTGGGCGGGGGGCTCTCGGCGCGCGCGGCGGGCACCGCTCCGGGGCCGATGCCGGAGGCCGTCCCGGAAGGGGTACCGGAGGGGGTCCCGGCGACGGCCGCGGCTGCGGGCTGGGGTGGTGGGGGCGTGGTGCGGCCGGCGCGCGCCGCTGCTCGGCGCTGCGTGCCGGGGAGCCGGGCGCTCCAGCGGGTGAAGTTCACTGAGGATTACCTCGCGGAGTCGTTCCGGATCAGCTCGGCGGTGTGGGGTGGCTGAGCGGCGCGCCCGGTGGGGGGACGCGGTTGGCGGTGCGGGGGGCCGCCCCCGAGGGAATGCAGCAAACGTCCGAATCCTCATGATTGTTACTCTTCGCAGATACCGGCCCACTCATGGTCACACGCCCAGTGTGGCCGACCGGACTGACATCCGTCAGACGCCGTGTCCGATGCAGGGGTGACGGAGTCCGGTTCACCCCTGCGACCTGCTTCAACTGGCTTCCGGGTGGCGTCCCGTGCCTGCGGCGAGTTCGAATTCGGCCCGCGGGTTCTCCAGCGAGCCGAGGGAGACGATCTCGCGTTTGAACAGGCCGGAGAGGGTCCACTCGGCCAGGACGCGCGCCTTCCGGTTGAAGGTGGGCACCCGGCTGAGGTGGTAGGCGCGGTGCATGAACCAGGCGGGGTAGCCCTTGAGCTTCTTGCCGTAGACGTGGGCGACGCCCTTGTGGAGGCCGAGCGAGGCGACCGAGCCGACGTACTTGTGCCGGTAGTCCTGGAGGCTGTTGCCGCGCAGGGCGGCGAGGACGTTCTCGGCGAGGACCTTGGCCTGGCGTACGGCGTGCTGGGCGTTGGGGGCGCAGAACGTGCCGGCCGCGGCGGCCGTGAGGTCCGGGACGGCGGCGGCGTCCCCGGCCGCCCAGGCGTGTCCGACCCCGTCGACCTGCAGTGCGGCGGTGCATTTGAGCCGGCCGCGTTCGTCGAGGGGCAGGTCGGTGGCGGCGAGGACGGGGTGAGGTTTGACCCCGGCGGTCCACACGAGCGTGCGGGTCGGGAAGCGCGCGCCGTCGCTCAGCACGGCCACGCGGTTTTCGCAGGAGTCGAGGCGCGTTTCGAGTCGGACGTCGATATTGCGGCCGCGCAGCTCGCGGATGGCGTACTGGCCCATTTCCTCGCCGACTTCGGGGAGGATGCGCCCGGTCGCCTCCACCAGAATGAATTTCAGATCTTCGGGCTCAATGTTGTGGTAGTAGCGGGAGGCATACCGCGCCATGTCCTCCAGCTCGCCGAGCGCCTCGACGCCTGCGTAGCCCCCACCCACGAAAACGAAGGTCAAGGCGGCGTCACGGACTTCGGGATCGCGGGTGGAGGAGGCGATGTCCATCTGTTCGAGGACGTGGTTGCGCAGGCCGATGGCCTCCTCGACCGTCTTGAAGCCGATGCCGTAGTCGGCGAGGCCGGGGACGGGAAGGGTGCGGGAGACCGAGCCGGGGGCGAGCACCAGCTCGTCGTAGTGCACCGCGATGGGGCCGGTGCCCTCCTCCTCGGTGGCGAGGGTCTTGACCATGACGGTGCGCTTGGCGTGGTCGACGGAAGTGGCCTCGCCGGTGAGCACCTGACAGTCCCCCAGGGCGCGGCGCAGCGGGACGACGACGTGGCGGGGGGAGATGGAGCCGGCGGCGGCCTCGGGGAGGAAGGGCTGGTAGGTCATGTACGGCTCGGGGGCGACGACGAGGACCTCGGCCTCGCCGCGCCTGAGCTTCCGCTGGAGGTGCAGGGCCGTGTACATCCCGACGTAGCCGCCGCCGACGATGAGGATGCGCGCCGGGGGCTTCGGGGCCGGGGCCTTGGGGGCGGGGGCCGTCGTGGTCACGCCCTCCGGGGCCGGGGGGCTCGGGGTGACGTCCTCCACCTGGCGGGTCGGCCGTTCCTCTTGAGGTCGTTCCTCTTGAGGTCGTTCCTCTCGGGGTCGTTCCTCTCGGGGTCGTTCTTCTTGGGGGGAGGGTCGTTCCTCCTGGTGGGAAGGCTCTTCCTCCTGGCGGGGCCGGTCGTGTGGCGGGTGGTTCTGGTGCTCGTCCCCTGTCGACCGGGCTTGCTGTGCCCCGGGCGCCTCCTTCTTCACCCGCGCCTCGTGTTCCTCCTGCCCTTCCCGCGGCGGTCGGTTCACCAATGCCCCTTCCTCCTCGCTGTTGTCCGCGCATCGTCCTCGCGTTGTGGCACAGCTCCTTCCCATGACGCATCGCCATCAATGGTTTGTCCACAGGCCGAGCGAAATGTATGACCGGCAACGGAGCTGATCCGTCCGTGCCGCGCGCTCCGTTGCAAAGGGAAGGTGTGCAGGTCAGCAGGGATGCGAAGGGGTGGTGCGGTAGTGCAGAATCAGAGGCGATCAGGCCGGTACTCCAATCGGGGGTGGCCTGTGGGGAACTACCCCCTTCTTTCTTGACCTGGGCTCAACTATGTTCGTACTCCGTCGGGGTGTCGTGACGTGCCCCGGCAGTCAGGGCGGGGAGTCTCCGGGGGGAGACGTCATAACCGGGGGAACGTATGCACATTCAGGGCTCTCATTGGTCTGCCGCTGTCGCGACGACGACCGACGGCACGAGTGGCCGTAATACGCCGTTGCGCGTGGATGCTCAGCGCAATCTGGAACATGTGCTGCGAGCGGCTCGCGAGGTCTTCGGCGAGCTGGGGTACGGGGCGCCGATGGAGGACGTGGCGCGCCGGGCACGGGTGGGTGTGGGAACGGTCTACCGCCGCTTCCCCAGCAAGGACGTGCTGGTCCGGCGGATAGCCGAGGAAGAGACGGCACGGCTGACCGAGCAGGCGCGAACGGCGCTGGGCCAGGAGGACGAGCCGTGGTCGGCGCTGTCCCGGTTCCTGCGCACGTCGGTCGCGTCCGGCGCGGGCCGGCTGCTGCCGCCGCAGGTGCTGCGGGTCGGCGTCGAGGTCGAGCCGGACGAGCTCCGGATCCAGGCCCAGGTGCCGGACCGGGCGCGGGTGCCGCAGCAGCGGCAGCCCGGGGCCACCGGCGGTCAGCTGCACGAGCTGCGCCTGGTCGAGCAGCGGCCGACGATGGTCGACGACCGGGACGACGCGGGTGCGGCGGCGCTGCTGGAGGTCGTGGGCCGGCTCGTCGAGCGGGCGCGTTCGGCGGGCGAGCTGCGCGCGGACGTGACGGTCGCCGATGTGCTGCTGGTGATAGCGACGGCCGCGCCGTCGCTGCCCGACGCGGCGCAGCAGGCGGCGGCCTCCTCGCGGCTGCTGGACATCCTGCTGGAAGGGCTCCGTTCGCGGCCTGTGGCCTAGGGAGTCGCCCGGCAGGGCCTGTGTCCGACGGCCCGGAAGAGGGCGGGCGTTCGGTAAGTCTCATCCTTTCGGGTGACCACTCGTGCTCCGGCTTGCGAACGGAACCCGGACGAGTGGTTGCGGTTCCCGGAACGATCCTGGCGCGTTTTCCTGTGCGACGCTGGCCGGTATTCGAGTGTGCCGGCGTGTACGGGGAGCCTGCGCTATGGGCGTTGACGGGCGCGAAGAACCGCGCGGGAGCGATGGGACGGACGAGACTCCGCCCTTGCACAAGGTGCCCGGTCAGGGAGGGCCACCCGGCCTTCCCGCCGGTTCGGCTTCCGCTGCACCGAACGGACCGTCTGACGACCCGTCGGTGATTGGCCTCGGCTCTGACGTGGGCGCCGAGTTCGGTGCCAGGGTCGATGCCGGGGTCGGGGGCGATGCCGGCGTCGGCGCCGGCTCGGCGGCCGACTCCGATCCGCTGGAGCTGTGGAGCGGCGCCTTCGGTTCGGGGGTGCCGCAGCAGCGGGACGGCGGCTGGCTGGGAGGCGATCCCGGAACGGAGACAGCTCCAGGCACGGGGGCGGAGGCGGCCGGGTTTCCCGCCGGCTCCGACCCCTGCACCGGCGGCAGTGCGCCGACCGATGATGCGGGTGCGCAGGACGACGCGGACGCGGATGTGCCTCCGTCCGACCTCGAACTGGTCACCCGGCTGCGCGGTGGCGAAAGCAGTGACGCCTACGAGGAGCTGTACCGGCGCCACGCCGACGCGGTCCGCCGGTACGCGCGGACGTGCTGCCGTGACGACCACACCGCCGAGGACCTGACCAACGAGGTCTTCACCAGCACACTGCAGGCGGTGCGGCGCGGTGCCGGCCCGGACTCCGCGGTGCGGGCGTATCTCCTGACCACCGTGCGGCGAGTCGCCGCCGCCTGGGCGAAGACCGCCAAGCGGGAGCAGCTGGTCGAGGACTTCGCGGTCTTCGCGACCTCCTCGGCCGCCCCGTCCTTGGCGGCCGACGACGACACCCTCGGCCTGGGTGCGGACGTACGGGCCATGCAGGAGGCCGAGGAGTCGCTGGCGGTGCAGGCGTTCCGCAGCCTGCCCGAGCGGTGGCAGACGGTGTTGTGGCACACGACGGTGGAGGAGGAGTCTCCGAGCGAGGTCGCGCCGCTGCTGGGGTTGAGCGCCAACGCCACGGCGGTACTGGCTCACCGGGCACGCGAAGGACTGAAGCAGGCGTATCTGCAGGCGCATGTGAGCAGTTCGCTGACGTCCGGTGGTGACTGCGCGCAGTATGCGGACCGGCTGGGCGCGTACGCGCGGGGCAGGCTGCGCACGCGGGCCGAGCGCGGGATGCGCAAGCACCTGGAGGAATGCGCGCGGTGCCGCTCGGCGGCACTGGAGGTCGCCGACGTCAACGAGCGGTTGCGCGCGCTGCTGCCGGTCGCGGTCATCGGCTGGTTCGCCGCGGGCTGGTCGGTCAAGGCCGCAGCAGGACTCGCGGCCGGTGCGGGCGCGGCGGTGGGTGGGGGTTCGGGGGGAGGGGGGGTGGGGGGCCCCGGGGCCGCTGCCACTTCTGCGGGCTCCGGCACCAGCACCGCCTCCGGCTCTGCCGGTCTCGGTGGGGAAGGGCTGGGGGTGCCGGCGAAGATCGGGCTGACGGCGGGGGCGCTGGCCGCCGCGGGGGCTGTCGTCGCCTATGCCCTGGCAGCCGGCGCACCGGCGCCCGCGGAGAGACCCCGGGCGGCCAGGACCGCCGTGGCCCCGGTCGTACCGGCACCGCCCGCCAAGCCGAAGCCGAGCCTGACCGCCTCCCCCGCCCCGACTCTGCCGCCCTCCCTCATGGCCAAGGCGGCGGCCGCGACACCCACGCCGCAGAAGGCGAGCCCGAGCGCATCGCCCGCCCCGCCGTCCCCGACGCCCGAGGCGTCCAGGACCCCGGCCCCCGGCACCGCCGCTCCCCTGCCCGCGCCGGTTCCCGCCCCCGCCACCTTCCGGCCCAAGCCCAAGCCCAAGCCCACTCTCCCACCTCCGCCCCCGGCCCGGCCGTCGGCCGTCTTCCCGCTCAACGAGCTGGAGTACGGCGGTGTCGGCGACGGCAAGGAACCGGAGGTGCGCCTCGGTCCGAGCAGCTGGCTGTGGCAGCGCTACGGCATGCGGGTCGGCGGCACGGCGTACCGCCATGGCGTCAGCATGCACGCCCAGTCGTCGGTGACGATCGACCTGAACCGTTCCTGCACGTCCTACGACGCGCTCGTGGGCGTGGACGACATGACACTCGGCCTCGGCACCGTCACCTTCTCCGTCTTCGCGGACGGCACCCGTCTGTGGAGTTCGGGCCCGGTGCGGGCCGGCACTCCGGCGGTCGCCGTGCACGCGCCGTTGGCGGGGCACAAGACGCTGCGGCTGGCCGTGGAGCCCCTCTCCCCCGCCGACCGGGTGGCGGTCGCGGACTGGGCGACGGCCCGGATCAGCTGCGCTGTCAACAACAAGCCGCCCGTAGCGGACCGGTAATCACCCTTTCCGTCCGTGACGTCTGTCAACGGGCGCCGACGTGTGCCGACGTGTGCCGCGCCGGCCCTCTCACAGGCTCGGCCAGGCCGCCGCCACGCCGCCGGCCACGGCCTGCTGGCGTGGGGCAGCCGTGCCCGTCCAGCAGGATCCGCGGCGTGCCAGCAGGCGGCGCAGCCAGATCTCCATCGCGACGAGCTCGGCGAGCCCGTCCAGGGGCAGCTGTGCGCCTTCGGCGGCGGCCCGCAGCGCGTCCCTGACGATGCCCGCCTCGACGAGGCCGGCTTCGGCGAGGAGCGGCGCGTCGAACAGGGCCGTCAGCTGTCCCGCGGCCGCGCTGAGTCCGGCCCGGGCCTCGGCGGCGTGCGAGGCGTGGGAGGTGGCGCCCCAGCCGGGCGGGAGGTCGTGGATGCCCGCGCCGGCAAGGACGGCGCGTAGTACGGAGGCGCGCGCCCCCGGTTGGACGCGGAGGGTTTCGGGGAGGGCGCGGCAGGCCCGTACGACCTGGTTGTCGAGGAAGGGGGCGTGCAGGCGCTGGCCGCGCACCTCCGCCGCCTGTTCGAAGACGCGGTGGTCCGTGGCGTGCCGGCTCAGCGCTCCTGCCGCGCGCCGTTCACCCGGGCGGCGCAGCGTTCCTGTGGGGCGGACGGCCGCGCCCTGGAGGCGAACCGATACTTCGGCGAGGGCCTCGCCGGTGAGCCAGCGGGCGGCGGGCCCGGGCCGGCACCAGGTGAGCGCGGCCAGCGAGGCGTCGACGGGGCCGGCCTCGGCCGCGCCGTGGCGGGGTCCGAGCAGCTTCGCCGCCATGTCCTCCAGGCCCTCGCGGTAGGTCGTACGGGCCAGGCGGCGCGCGGCGCGGTAGACGGTGAAGGGGACGAACAGCGAGTGCGCGGAGGGGCCGTCCGCCCGTGCCAGTGCGGAGACGGGGCGGAGCAGGTAGCGGCGCCGACGGTCCATCAGGAGGTCGGCGAGGCGGGCGGGATGGGCGTCGAGGACCTGGCGTGCGCCGTGTCCGACGAGGTGGTCGGCGCTGCCGGCGGCGAGGCGGCGGCGGTGGCGGGCGGCGGAGACGATGGCGGGGCCGGGTTCGTCGGTGAGCGGCCCGTTGTCGAGGCCGGCGTAGGGGAGGGCTTCGGTTCCGGCGGCGACGATGACGTGGTGGAGGCGGGGGCCGGCGGCGATGGCCCGGGCGCGTTCGAGTTCGGCGTCGCGGGCGCGGCCGGGGTCGGCGGCGAGGTCGTTGAAGGTGACGGCGAGCAGGCGTTCGCCGGCTCCGGTGCCGAGCCCGTAGGGGGTGCCGGGCAGGCCCGGCAGGCCGGCGGCGAGCAGGGTGAGGGTGCCGGAGGCGCTGCCTCCGGAGAGGTCGGCCCCCACGCCGGGGGCGGGCCCGGCCCAGGGCCGGGAAGGGGCTCCGCCGGGGGCGGGGTGCGGGGCGTGGTGGGCGGATACGTGGCGGGGTGCGGCGAGGCGGGTGCGTACCGCTTCGACGAGTGCGTCCCGTACGCCCTCCAGGGCCTGGCGGGCATCGGCCTGGGGGGCGGCCACGGCGAGGGAGGCCATGGGTTCGTAGCCGGTGATGTCGCGGGCGCCGTCGCGGAGCACGAGGGCGTGGCCGGGGGGTACGCGACGTACGTCCTTGTAGGGGGTGCCGTCGGCGAGCGCTTCGGGCGAGTCGGGGCAGGCGAGGAGGGCGGCGAGGTATCCGATGTCGAGCTGGGCCTCGACGAGGTCGGCGAGGGGCAGGGCGGCGGTGGCGTAGGCGGTGCCGCCGGACCAGGCGGTGTGGAAGACGGGCCGGGCGCCGGCGAGGTCTGCGGCGATGGTGACGCGGCGGCCGACCTGGGCGACGGCGGTGTAGCTGCCGGGCCATGCGGTGAGGTGGCGCAGTGCTCCGCCGCGTGCCGCGAGGAGGCCGGTGCGCAGGGCGTCGTCGCTCGCTCCGCAACGGCCGAGGACGGCGAGGCGGGTGGCGGGGTCGGCGTGGACGACGCGTACTTCGTCGGGCCGCCAGTCGCCGACGGCCCAGAGGGGGGCGGGCTCGCCCCACAGGAGGCGGGCGCCGACGGGCTGGACGGTGGGGCGCTCGGGGTGTGGCGGGTCGGGTGTGCCCGGTGGGCCCGGGGGGCTGTCCCGTCCGGTCGCTCGGTCGGGCCCGGCGGCGGTGCAGCTCCATCCCACCAACCAGCGCATCGCCGCCTCCACAGGCTGTGGACAACCAACAGGTAGCAGTCATCATGCACAGCGATCCGACGGTTGCGACATCCGGCGGGCAGCACATTGATTGCCCCATGTGCGAGGCCAACTCATCTGACAACGACGGATGATGGCGGTTCGTCACGATACCGTCCGGTGTCGGCTTCCGTTGCCGCCGCCCCGGTCGGTACGGCCGTCGCCGTTCCCTACGGCCGGATCCGGCCAAAGTGCGGGCGTCCGCTTATGAAGGAGCCCGGGGGGATTGAAAGAGCTGCTCCGACTGAAGGACGCACCCTCTCCCGCCCCTGCGATGTCACAGTCCGGGAGGCGCGAGCCACCTCCCGGACCGTTCCGCCGCCCGCGGGGAATGAGGCGGCGGCTTCCCCCAGCCCACTGGATCCAGTACAGCGGGCCAACCCACGCCCCTCCATGGAACCTCCGCCGCGTTGGCGCGGACAGAGCGCACGATGGGCGCACGGCCACACTCAACCGGAGCACGTGCCCCTCAATGCACGCACATACGGACCAGAATCTCGCCATCCGGGACATCGCCTCTTAACGGTCGGGATGCGGCGAACTACGCTGGGTTTACGAATGCCTCGTGCCTATGCCGGGGCGCGCGTCGCGTTGTCGAGGGGTGCGCATGTCCAGGGAGCCACGCGGGCCGAACGAGAAGCTGGGCACTGTCCTCGCCCTCGCAGGGATCAGCAACGCCGGTCTCGCGCGCAGGGTCAACGACCTCGGTGCGCAGCGCGGATTGACCCTTCGCTACGACAAGACGTCGGTCGCGCGGTGGGTGTCCAAGGGGATGGTGCCGCAGGGCGCGGCTCCCCATCTGATCGCCGCCGCCATAGCGGCCAAGCTGGGCCGGCCGGTGCCCCTGCACGAGATCGGGCTGGCGGACGCCGATCCGGCACCGGAGGTGGGGCTCTCCTTTCCGCGCGATGTCGGCCAGGCGGTGCGGTCCGCGACGGAGCTCTACCGGCTGGATCTGGCCGGTAGGCGGGGTGGCGGGGGTATCTGGCAGAGCCTGGCCGGATCCTTTTCCGTGAGCGCTTACTCGACTCCTGCTTCCCGTTGGCTGATAACTCCCGCTGACAGCTCTGTGGCGCGCGATCCGCAGCAGGCTGCGGGCGAGGCCCTCTCCCGGTCCGCCGCGGGCGCCGGGACCGCCGGCGGCGCTGCGGCCGGGGCGGCGGTCGGAGCGGCGGGCGCGGCGGTCGGGGCCAATGCCAACGGTGCGGGCGCGGACGGCGGTCTGCCGCAGCGCGTGGGGCACAGCGACGTGACGAAGCTGCGGGAGGCTGCGGACGACGCGCGCCGCTGGGACTCCAAGTACGGTGGCGGCGACTGGCGTTCTTCCATGGTGCCCGAGTGTCTGCGCGTCGACGCCGCGCCGTTGCTCCTGGGCTCGTACAGCGATGAGGTGGGGCGCGCGTTGTTCGGCGCGACGGCCGAACTGACGCGGCTGGCCGGGTGGATGGCCTTCGACACGGGCCAGCAGGAGGCCGCGCAGCGCTACTACATCCAGGCGTTGCGGCTGGCCCGGGCGGCGGCGGACGTTCCGCTGGGCGGGTACGTCCTGGCGTCGATGAGCCTGCAGGCGACCTACCGCGGCTGTGCGGATGAGGGCGTGGACCTGGCGCAGGCCGCCCTGGAGCGCAACCGGGGGCTGGCGACGGCCCGGACGATGAGTTTCTTCCGCCTGGTCGAGGCGCGGGCCCAGGCGAAGGCGGGGGACGCCCCCGCCTGCGGGGCGGCGCTGAAGGCCGCCGAGGGGTGGCTGGAGCGTGCGCGGCCGGGGGACGCGGACCCGTCGTGGCTGGATTTCTACTCGCAGGAGCGGTTCGCGGCCGACGCGGCCGAGTGCTACCGCGACCTGCGGATGCCACGGCAGGTACAGCGCTTCACGGAGCAGGCGCTGGCCCGGCCGACGGAGGAGTTCGTACGCTCGCACGGCCTGCGGCTGGTGGTGTCCGCGGTGGCGGAACTGGAGTCGGGGAACCTCGATGCGGCGTGCGCGGCGGGCGCCCGGGCGGTGGAGGTCGCGGGCCGGATCTCCTCGGCCCGTACGACCGAGTACGTGCGTGATCTCCTGCACCGGCTGGAGCCGTACGGGAACGAGCCCCGGGTCGTGGAGCTGCGCGAGCGGGCACGTCCGCTGCTGGTCGCCCCGGCGTGAGGGCAGGGCCTGCTCTCCCCGGTGTGAGGGGGCACGGCCCGCGGGCGTGACCGGGCTCGGTCGTCGCGTGTAGGTCCCCGGAATCACTGCGCCGTCGCGGAACTCATCGCGCTGATCAGGCGTGATCTCATCAGGCAGCCAGTTGTCAGTGGTTCGGGTCATGATGGGATCCGTGGGTGAGGCGCCGAGGGTGGGCCCGCCGCGGGCGGGGCGCGACTGCGCGGGCGCGGGGAGGTGACGTGTTGACGACGTACGACTGCGATGTGCTGGTGGTCGGGGGCGGGATCGTGGGCCTGTCGACGGCGTACGCCCTGACGCGTGCCGCCCCGGGCACACGCGTCGTCGTGCTGGAGAAGGAGAGCGGCCCGGCCCGCCACCAGACCGGGCGCAACAGCGGAGTGATCCACAGCGGGATCTACTACCGCCCCGGCTCGCTGAAGGCGCGGTTCGCGGTGCGCGGCGCGGCGGAGATGGTCGCGTTCTGCGCCGAGTACGGGCTGCCGTGCGAGGTGACGGGCAAGCTGATCGTGGCCACCGCCCGGGCCGAGCTGCCGCGGCTGCACGCCCTTGTCCAGCGCGGCCGGGCGAACGGCATACCGGTGCGGGAGCTGGGCCCTGCCCAGATAGCGGAGTACGAGCCGGCCGTGCGCGGCATCGGCGCCATCCACGTCGGGACGACGGGCGTGTGCGACTTCGGGGCGGTGGCGGGGCAGCTGGCCCGCCTGGCGGAGGACGCCGGGGCGTCGGTGCGGTACGGGGCGGAAGTGCGGACCGTCGGGCGGCGGGCCTCGGCCGTCGCGGTGCGGACGTCCCGGGGCGAGGTGCTGCGGGCGCGGGCGCTGGTCAATTGCGCGGGGCTGCACAGCGATCGTGTGGCGCGGCTGGCGGGCGACGCCCCGGGCATGCGGATCGTGCCCTTCCGCGGTGAGTACTTCGAGCTGGCCCCGGGCCGGGCGGAGCTGGTGCGCGGGCTGGTCTACCCGGTGCCCGACCCTGCGTTCCCCTTCCTGGGCGTCCACCTCACGCGGGGGATCGACGGCACGGTGCACGTGGGGCCCAATGCGGTACCGGCGCTCGCCCGGGAGGGGTACGGGTGGGGTGTCGTGCGCCCGGGCGACCTGGCGGGGACGGTCGCGTTCCCGGGCACGTGGCGGATAGCCCGGCGCCACTGGCGCTACGGGGCGGGCGAGGTGCGCCGTTCGCTGTCCAAGGGCTCGTTCACGGAAGCGGTGCGCAGGCTGTTGCCGGAGGTGCGGGCGGATGACCTGATACCGGCGCCCTCCGGGGTGCGGGCGCAGGCGGTGCTGCGGGACGGGACGCTGGTGGACGACTTCCTGTTCGCGGAGTCGCCGCGGATGGTGCACGTGCTGAACGCCCCGTCGCCGGCGGCGACGGCGTCCCTGCCGATCGGCCGGGAGGTGGCGCGGAGGGTGCTGGCGGGGCTGGCGTGAGCGGACGACAGCCAGGGGGCTGCGTCGTGTCCGCCCGCCTGGCCTCCCCGTGCGTGCGCGTGCCGGTCAGCGCTTGGGGGCGTAGACGCGTACGTAGTCGACCAGCATCCGGGAGGGGAAGGGGGTCGAGGCGTCGGGCGGGCCGGGCCAGTCGCCGCCGACCGCCAGGTTGAGGAGGAGGTAGTGCGGGTGGTCGAAGACCCACTTCTGCCCACGCCGCAGCTGGCTGGAGCGAGCCGTTCCGTACTGCGTGCCGTCCAGGTACCAGATGACCTTGCCGGGCATCCAGTCGACGCGGTACGTGTGGAAGCCGTCGGAGAGCCGGCCGCCGCGGGGGAGGGCGGTGTGCGTCTCGATGCCCTGGGCGACGTAGCCGGGCCCGTGGATGGTGCCGTGCACGGTGCCGGGCTGCCGGCCGAGGGCCTCCATGACGTCGATCTCTCCGTTGGCGGGCCAGGTGACCTTGTCGGAGTTCGCCCCGAGCATCCAGAACGCGGGCCACAGCCCCTTGCCCCGCGGAATCCTGATGCGCGCCTCGAAGCGCCCGTAGGCCCGGGCGAACTTTCCCTTGGTCTTGATGCGTGCCGAGGTGATGTTGCAGGGGCCGGTGGCGCAGTGCATGCCGCGCAGCTTCTCGCGGCGGGCGGTGAGGGCGAGGTTGCCGTGGCCGTCCAGGGAGACGTTGCGGGGACGGTCGGTGTAGTACTGCCACTCGTGGTTGCCCCACTGGGGTTCCCCGCCCCGGTCGAAGACCCACTTGGCCCGGTCGGGGCGGCGGTGGGCGGCGCCCCGGAACTCATCGGCCCAGACCAGGCGCAAGGAGTCACGGTCGGGGTCGGGAGCGGGCGCAGGGGCCGGAGCGGCGCGCTTCGGCGGGGCGGCGTCGTCGCCGGGGTGATGACGGACGGGGGCACAGCCCGCGATCAGTACGGCCGAGGCCGTTGCCGTCAGGGCGGCCCTGCGCAGCAGGCGGGCGAGCGAGGGCAGCCGCGAGCGGAGCCCGGCGTCCGGGAGGGGGCCGGTGACGGGGGTGGGGCGGGGGCTGGGGCGCAGTCGCATGAGAGGTTCCGTCGCACATGGGGGGCGTTGCACGGGAAGGGGGTTCTCCGCCCTGGCGGGCCGGGCCACGAAGATCGTATGAGCGGCTGGGGCCGCTGGGGCCGCTGATCAGGGCCACCACGCCCGTGGGTCACACCATCGGCGGTCACGCCATCGGCCGGGCGGACGTCCGGCCCGGGCCGGCCCGGGCCGTGTCCGTTGTCGTCGCGCGAGCGCTGCTGGGGGTTGCGGGTCGACGAGCCCCGAACCGGCTGCCGCTCCGGGCGCCCTCCGGGTCGCTCTCACGCCCGTCCGTCCCGCCCGTTCCGCCCCGTCCGCCTCCCTACCTGGCCTTTTTCCCGGCCGTTCGTTTCCGGCGGCCGCCCGTAGACTTGAGGAACTGTGTCCGAGAATCACGCTTCCCCCACGCCCGTCACCGGCCCGGCGCCGGTGCCGGCCCCTGCCCGTGCCCGGCGGGAGCCGATGTTCCCCGAGGGCCCCGCGCCGGATCCGGCCGGCTCGCACCACGAGCGCCGCATCCGTTCGTTCCAGCCCCGCCGCAGCCGGGTCACGACCGGCCAGGGCGAGGCCCTGCGCCGCCTGTGGCCCACGTGGGGCCTGGACATCGACGGCCTGAGCCGCCTGGACCTCGGTGAGCTGTTCGGCGATCCGGAGCTGCCCGTCGTCCTGGAGATCGGTTTCGGCATGGGCGAGGCAACGGCCCAGATGGCGGCGGCCGACCCCGGCACGGGCATCCTCGCCTGCGACGTCCACACGCCCGGCCAGGGCAATCTGCTCAACCTCGCCGAGCAGAAGGGCCTGACCAACGTCCGCGTGGCCAACGGTGACGCGATCATCCTGCTCCGCGAGATGCTCGCCCCCGACGCCCTCGCCGGCCTGCGCGTCTACTTCCCGGACCCCTGGCCGAAGAAGCGCCACCACAAGCGCCGCCTGATCCAGCCGGAATTCCTGGCCCTGGCCGCTACGCGGCTCGCGCCGGGCGCCGTACTGCACTGCGCGACGGACTGGGAGCCGTACGCGGAGCAGATGCTGGAGGTGCTCTCGGCCAGCCCGGACTTCGAGAACACCCAGCCCGACGGCGGCTACGCGCCGCGCCCGGACTTCCGCCCGCTGACGCGGTTCGAGGGTCAGGGGCTCGACAAGGGCCACGTAGTGCACGACCTGCTGTTCCGCCGCCGCGCGGCGTAGCCGACGAGGCGGACCCGCCCGGTCACGGTGTCCCGTGACCGGGCTTTCGCGTCTTTCCTGCCTTTCACGGCTTTCGTGGACGAGTCGCCGCTCTTCCGCACCGTTCCACTGGCCGGGTCTCGTGGTCGGCGGCGCGGTGGGGCCGGAAAACGGTCACGGCCCACTCCGCCGCTTGGTTAGGGTCGTCGCGTGCATGAGCCCCCGCCCTACCAGCAGCCGCACCACCCGTTTCCTCCGACGTTCGGGCATTACAAGCCACGCCGGGCCCTGTGGGACACCATCTGGGACAACAAGGCCGTGCGCGTCGGCGGTCTCTTCCTGCTGCTCGCCCTCTGCGGTCTGGTCATCCTCGCGCTGGTCCGGGAGCAGACCGGCACGGAGGGCTTCCTGGTGGGCCTGGGCCTGGCCGTCCTGCCGGTGCCGCTGCTCATCGCCGCGTTCCGCTGGATGGACCGCGTGGAGCCGAAGCCCTGGCGCAACCTGATCTTCGCGTTCGCCTGGGGTTCGTGCGCAGCCACGCTCGTGGCGCTGCTGGCGAACGGTTACGCCACCAAGTGGCTCATGACCACCGTCGACGGGGCGCCGGGGACGGACGCCTCGGCGTGGGGGGCGACGTTCGTGGCCCCGGTGGTGGAGGAGAGCGCCAAGGCCGCGGCGGTCCTGCTGCTCTACCTCTTCCGGCGGCGCGACTTCAACGGCATCGTCGACGGCGTGGTGATAGCCGGCATCACGGCGACGGGCTTCGCGTTCACGGAGAACATCCTCTACCTCGGGAACGCCTTCGCCTCGGACCAGAGCTTCGGCTACGAGGGCCTGCGGTCGACGACCGCCGCCACCTTCTTCGTCCGGGTGCTGATGTCGCCGTTCGCGCATCCGCTCTTCACGTCGATGACAGGCCTGGGCTTCGGCATCGCAGCAACGTTCCCTCCGCGCCGCCGCTTCCTGCGGGTCGTGATCCCGGTCGTCGCCCTGCTGACGGCGATGTTGCTGCACGGCGTCTGGAACGGCTCCGCGACCCTGCCGGGTGGCGGCTTCCTGGCGGTGTACGCCCTCTTCATGGTGCCGGTCTTCGGCGTCCTGACCTGGCTGACGATCTGGTCCCGCCAGAACGAGCTCCGCACCATCCGCGCCCACCTCCCCGCCTACCAGGCCGCCGGCTGGCTCACGCCGCCGGAGCCGCTGGCCCTGTCCTCGATGCGCGCCCGCGGCATAGCCCGCGACCTGGCCCGCCGCACCGGCGGCCCGGCGGCGGCCCGCACGGTGGCGGAGTACATATCCTTCGCCACGTCCCTGGCCTTCCTCCGCCACCGCGCCTACCGCGGCACGCCGACCCCCGACTTCACGGCGAGGGAGCAGGAACTGCTCCACCACCTGTGGCAACGCAAGGACACAGCCCAACCGGCCCTGGCCCAGGCAACGGCAGCGGTACCCCAGCCGTTCGCACCCCCCACCCACCCGTGGAGCCAGCCCCCTGCGACCTGGCCACAGCCGGGGCAGTATCGCTGAGCAAACGATCAGGCAATCCTCTGCCAGGTCCACCCACCCGAAGCGCCTTCCCGGCCCGCTGTCAGACCCCGCTGGTAAAACATCGTCATCGGTTGGGGAGATGAGGGGGGCACACTATGGGCCGGCATTTCACAGACCACGCAACGCCTGTGCCGGGCTTGTACGAGCGGCTCATCACGTCGCGCCTGGAAGAGCACCTGCAGCAGTTGCACGCCAACGGCTGGAAGGCCGTCGATGGGCGGATCGGGGAGCAGTCCACCCCGCATGTACTCGCCCGCCACATCGCCGAAACAGTCCAACAGATACTGACCGGCCTGCCCCCAGACGAGCAGGTTCCGGCTGCGAACCACATTCTCGACTCCATGCGCACTCTCGATGGGGCGAAGCAGTGGGTTGAGGTGATCGCCGACGGCCCACGTCATCTGCTGGCTATCGCTGAACGAGAGGCTCCTGGGGCGTACGCGATTCGTCCGGCGACGCCTCTCTCCGATACGGCGCTCCTCACGAACTCCCCCGAGGACCCGAACCTCGGCTTCGAGTTGCGGGCCGAGCTGGCAACGGCCGACCGCGTCGACCTGCTCTGCGCCTTCGTGAAGTGGCACGGTCTGCGCGTACTGGAGGAATCGCTCAAGGGCGCCGCTGCTCGCGGAGTGCCCATCCGGGTGATCACGACCACGTACATTGGGGCTACGGAACGCAAGGCGCTGGACCGGCTGGTCAAGGAGTTCAACGCCGAAGTCAAGATCAACTATGAGCTGCGATCCACCCGGCTCCACGCGAAAGCGTGGCTCTTCCGGAGGAACAGCGGGTACGACACCGCCTACGTCGGCAGCTCCAACCTCTCTAGGGCTGCGCTCCTGGATGGTCTGGAGTGGAACGTCCGGCTGTCGTCCGTGGCGACGCCCGCAGTCCTCAGAAAGTTCGAAGCGACCTTCGACTCCTACTGGAGCGAGGCCGCCTTCGAGTCTTACGACCCTCAGCGAGACGCCGATCGGCTGGATGCCGCTCTCCTCCAGGCCGGGGGAAGGCCGCGCGGCGATACCTCGACCATCAGCCTGTCGGGACTTGAGGTGCGGCCGTACCCGCACCAGAAGGACATGCTGGAGCAGCTCCAGATCGAGCGCGACGTCCACGATCGGCACCGGAACCTGCTCGTCGCTGCGACCGGTACGGGCAAGACGGTGATGGCCGCGCTCGACTACCGGGCGCTCAAGAGGAAGCACCCCCGTCGTGACCTCAAGCTCCTCTTCGTCGCGCACCGCCAGGAGATCCTGAAGCAGTCGCTGCGCACCTACCGGGAGGTGTTGGACGACGCGAACTTCGGCGAACTGTCCGTCGGGGGCGAGGTGCCGGAGCACTGGACCCACGTCTTCGCCAGCGTTCAGTCCCTCAATGCCCGGTCTCTCGACAACCTTGCCCCTGACCACTTCGACGTGATCGTCATCGACGAGTTTCACCACGGCGTCTCGCCCACATATCGGCGCATCATCGATCACTTCGAGCCGATCGAGCTCCTTGGTCTCACGGCCACTCCGGAACGCATGGACGGGCGCAACGTCCAGGATGAGTTCTTCGCCGGGCACATAGCAGCCGAGATGCGCCTGTGGGAGGCGTTGAAGAACGACCTGCTGAGTCCGTTCCACTACTTCGGCATCGCCGACAACGTGGACCTTCAGGGGCTGGCATGGAAGCGCGGCTCCTACGACACCGGTGATCTGGACAGGGCCTTCACCGGCAACCAGGCTCGGGCTCGTCTCGTCGTCAAGGCCGTCCAGGAGAAGCTCGCGGAACCGGAGTGCATGCGGGCATTGGGCTTCTGCGTCTCCGTGGCTCACGCCCGCTTCATGGCCGAGTTCTTCCAGCAGGCCGGGTTCCGCGCCATGGCTCTCGACGGGACCACCCCCGCGCCCGAACGGGCACAGGCGCTGACCGATCTGCGGGATGGAAAACTCCAGGTCCTCTTCTCCGTCGACCTGTTCAATGAAGGTCTCGACATTCCCGACGTGGACACGCTGCTCCTGCTGCGGCCCACCTCCAGCGCCACCGTCTTCCTCCAGCAGCTCGGCCGAGGTCTCCGGCGCACCCCCGACAAGGCGGTCCTCACCGTGCTGGACTTCATCGGTCAGCACCGCAAGGAGTTCCGCTTCGAGGAGCAGTTCCGGGCGCTCACCAGCCTCAGTCGCAAGCGGCTGCTCGACAGCGTGGAGCAAGACTTCCCACTGCTTCCTTCCGGCTGTCAGATCGTGCTGGACCGGAAGTCGAAGGAGCGGATCCTCGACAACATCAAGAGCCAGATCAGCGTCAATGTCACACAGCTGACGCGGGAGGTCGCCTCCTACGCGGAGCCGAAGCTGGCCGACTACCTGCGCGAGAGCCATCGCGAGCTCAAGGAGCTCTACCGCTCCCACAACTCCTGGACGCGCCTGCTGCGCCGAGCCGGCCTACTTCCGGCAGTCGGACCGGACGGCGAGGAGGCCCTGCTCAAGCGGATCTCCTCCTTCCTCCACGTCGATGACCCCTCTCGGGTGGAGGCGTATACCCAGATGCTGGAGGACGACGCGCCCACCTATGAGGCTCTGGACGAGCAGGCACAGACGTACGCCCGGATGCTGTTCTTCAGCTTGTGGCCCACGGGCGGCGGGTTCGACTCGTACACGCAGGGGTTCCAGACCTTGGCTGAACAGAGCGCCTTTCGGAACGAGCTGCGGCAGGTGCTCAGCTACAACGTGGAGCACACCGAGCACCTGCCCATAAAACTGGCAGAGCGGTATGCCGGCATTCCCCTCACTGTCCACGCGTCCTACAGCCGGGAAGAGATACTCCCTGCACTCGGTCAGGCGAGCGTGGGCGGCTTCGTCCCCGGGCACTTCCGCGAAGGTGTGAAGTGGTGCGAGAGCGCAAAGATCGATGCGCTGCTGATCACCCTTGAGAAGGACGCCAAGGATTTCTCGCCGGAAACCCGCTACAAGGACTACGCGAGAAGCCCTGAGCTCTTCCACTGGGAGTCCCAGAACCAAACGTCCAGCACCTCGCCCACGGGAGTCCGTTACCAGACACATCAAGCGAACGGCTCAAGCGTCTTCCTGTTCGTACGCCGCTACAAGAAGA
>NZ_JAIXMK010000114.1:0-13783 GCF_020328095.1 Streptomyces sichuanensis | reverse complement strand
TCAAGCGTCTTCCTGTTCGTACGCCGCTACAAGAAGAACGACATAGGCGGCTCTCAGCCGTGGATGCTGCTCGGCCCGGCCGAGTACGTCTCACACGAGGGAAGTAACCCCATGGGCATCGTCTGGAAGCTCCAGCATGAGATGCCGGCCGATGTGTGGACGTACTCGGCCATGGCTGCTGGCTAGGCCGGTTGGACGCCCTCCACGATCGACAGCACCGTCCCCGTGGGGATGACACGGGACAGCTGGAGGTCTGCCGCTGCGAAGAGGCGGGTGAAGTCTGCTTCGGTGCGTTCTCGGCCGACCAGGGAGGCCATCATCATCAGGTCCAGGGTCTTGCCCTGGTGAGGGGCGTTGTCCGGGGGGATGACCGCGTCGATCACCAGGACGCGGCCTCCCGGGGGCATGGCGCGGCGGCAGTTGCGGAGGATGGTGAGGGACTGGGCGTCGTCCCAGTCGTGGAGGATGCGCTTGAGGAGGTAGACGTCGCCGCGTGGGGCTGAGGTGAAGAAGTCGCCTTCGGCCAGGGACCAGCGGCCGGTGAGGTCGGGGGTGTCCAGGCGGTGGCCGGCCAGGACGTGGGGCCGGTCGTAGAGGATGCCCTTCAGGGAGGGGTTCGCGCGGAGGGCCGACAGCAGCAGGCCGCCGTGGCCGCCGCCCACGTCCACCACGGTGGCCCGTTCCGGGAAGGGGCAGGCGTCGGCGATGGGCTGGTTCTCGGCGTCGGACATCGAGGCCATGCCCTTGTGGAAGATCTCGGCCGTCCCGGCGTCCTGGGCGAAGTAGTCGAAGAACGGCATGCCGAAGATCTGGCCGAATGCCGACGCCCCGTCCTCCAGGCAGCGGGTCATCTCGCCCGCCGGCAGCCACATCGTGCGGTCCGTGATCATCAGGACCGCCGAGCGCACCGACACCGGCGCGTCCGTCCGCAACGCGTCACCGGCCTCCGTCAGGCGGAAGCGGCCCTCCGCGTCCTCCTCGAACAGGCCACGCGTCGCCAGGAGGCGCAGGACCCGGTGCAGGCTCGCCGCGTCCGTACCCGTGGCCTTCGCCAGCTCCCCCGGCGTGCGGGGGCCGTCACCCAGATGGTCCGCCACCCCTACGGCCGCCGCCGCACGCAGCGCGGCCGGGTAGAGGAAGCCCAGGGCCTCCTCCACGATCAGGGCCGCGCTCCGTCGGCCCTCCGCCTCGCAGGCGTCGTTCATCCAGCCACCTCCGCTTGTCCACGTGCTCCGCACGCACGATCGTCGGCATTCCCCCGGTCTCCTGCCGATTCATGCCCGGGGCGCCCGCCGGTTCCCCGTGCCGCGGCGTTAGCTTTAGGACGATGTCTCGTGATCTGGAGGGTGCGGCCATGGCGGCAATGACTGGAGTCCCGGCGTCCCTGGTGGCCGCCACCGGCCTCGTCGGTGGGTACGGTGTCGCCCGCTGGACGAAGAAGCGCCCGCTCGGCGGCCTGGTGCTGGGCGCCGCCGGTGTCGTGGCCGGCAAGCAGTGGCACGAGAAGGCCGGGGCCGGGGCCGCCGCTGCGCTGGGCGGGCTCTACGTCGCCGCCTTCGCCGGGTCGCACCCCCTCGCCAAGAAGGTCGGGGCCTGGCCGTCCGTGCTCGGTGTCGCCGGGGTCGTCGCGCTCGCCTCCTGGGCCGTGGAGCGGCGCGCCTAGCCGCGCCGGCCCGCACCCGCGTCCTCCTCGGGAGCGGCGCGCCCAGCCGCCGAAAGGGACGGCCGGCCCGCGCCCCGCGGCCCTACGCCGACGCCTCCGTCAGCCTCGCCACCTCCGCCTCCGTCAGCTTCAGGTCCGCCACCGCCAGCAGGGACGGCAGCTGGTCCACCGTGCGGGCGCTGGCCAAAGGGGTGGCCACGGTGGGCTGGGCCGCCAGCCAGGACAGGGCGACGGTGGCGACCTCGGCGTCGTGGGCCGCCGCCACCTCGTCCAGGGCGGCCAGGACCTTGCGGCCCCGCTCCGAGTCCACGTACTTCGCCGCGCCCGCCGACCGCGCGCTCTCCACCGTCGTGCCGGGGCGGTACTTGCCGGTCAGGAAGCCCGACGCCAGGGCGAAGTACGGGACCGCCGCCAGGCCGTACTCGGCGGTCACCGCCGCGAGGTCACCCTCGTAGGTGTCGCGCGAGACCAGGTTGTAGTGGGGCTGGATCGCCACGTACCGCGCAAGGCCGGAACGGGCGGAGAAGTCCAGGGAGGCCCGCAGGCGCTCCGGCGTGATGTTGGAGGCGGCGATCTCGCGGACCTTGCCCTCCTTCACCAGCGCGTCCAGCGTCGTGATGATGTCCTCCACCGGCACCGACGTGTCGTCGACGTGCGTGTAGTAGAGGTCGATGTAATCCGTGCGCAGGCGGCGCAGGGACGCCTCGACGTCCTTCTTGATGGTGTCCGGGGCCAGCCCGTGGCGCTCCGGATGCCCGTTACCGACCTTGGTGGCGACCACGATGTCGGCGCGGTTGCCGCGGGCGGCGAGCCAATTGCCGATGATGGTCTCGGATTCGCCGCCCTCGTTGCCGGGCACCCACGCGGAATAGACGTCCGCGGTGTCGAGGAAATTGCCCCCCGCCTCCGCGTATGCGTCGAGGACGGCGAAGGACTGCTTCTCGTCCGCCGTCCAGCCGAAGACATTGCCGCCAAGGGCCAGGGGGTGGACGGAAAGGCTGCCGATCGTGCGGTGCGTATCAGTCATGCGGGATCTCAACTCCCCTGCCGCGGCTGTTATTCCGCGGGCGCCGGGGCCGGCAGGGGCTCGGGAGGGTGGACGGAGAGCGGGGGCGCGATGTCCTCAAGGGAGCGGCCTTCCGCCCGTACGGCGAGGAATGCGGCCACCACGCCGCCCATGCACATCAGCGCCGCGCCGATGTCGAAGGCCAGCACCGTATCGCTGACCACGCCGCTCTGCGTCAGCGCCGAGAAGAGCAGCGGGCCGCTGATGCCGCCCGCCGCCGTGCCCACCGCGTAGAAGAAGGCGATGGCCATGGCCCGGGTCTCCATCGGGAAGATCTCGGAAACCGTCAGATAGGCGCTGCTCGCGCCCGCCGAGGCGAAGAAGAGGACCACCGCCCAGCAGGCCGTGAGCGTCACGGCGTTCAGGCGCCCCGCCCCGAAGAGCCCGGCCGTGACGAACAGCAGCAGCCCGGCCAGCAGGTACGTCGAGGAGATCATGATGCGCCGGCCGACCGTGTCGAAGAGCTTCCCCAGGAAGAGCGGGCCGAGGAAGTTGCCGACCGCTATGACGGCGAAGTAATAGCCGGTGTGGGAGGTGGAGACGCCGAAGAACCGGGTGAGGATGGCGCCGAAGCCGAAAGTGATGGCGTTGTAGAGGAACGCCTGGCCGATGAAGAGGGCAAGCCCTAGGACGGCTCTCCTGCGGTAGTCGGTGAACACCGTGCGGGCGATGTCGCGGAAACCGAAGCTCTCCCGCTGGCGGAAGTGGATCCGGCCCTTGGCGGGCGGCAGCGGGACGCCCTTCTCCGCCTCGATCCGCTTCTCGATCGACGTCACCAGGCGTTCGGCTTCCTCGCCCCGGCCGTGAATGAACAGCCAGCGCGGACTTTCCGGTACTTGGCGGCGCACGAGCAGGATCACCAGGCCCAGGACGACCCCGAGCCCGAACGTCAGCCGCCAGCCGACGTGTTTGGCGAAGATGTCCGTGTCGAGCATCAGTATCGACAGCAGCGACCCGGCGATCGCACCGAGCCAGAAACTGCCGTTGATGATCAGGTCGACCCGGCCGCGGTACGCGCACGGGATCAGCTCGTCGATCGCGGAGTTGATGGCCGCGTACTCGCCGCCGATGCCGAAGCCCGTGATGAACCGGAAGGCGAAGAACCACCAGGACGAGAACGACAGGGCCGTCAGGGCGGTCGCGCCCAGATAGACGGCGAGCGTGACCATGAACAGCCTTTTACGGCCGAAGAGGTCCGTCAGGCGGCCGAAGAAGAGCGCGCCGGAGCAGGCACCCGCCACATAGAGCGCGGCTGCCAGGCCCGTCACCCCGCCGGACGAGATCGACAGGCCGCTCCCCTGCTCGGAGAGACGGCCCGCGATGTTGCCGACGACCGTCACTTCCAGGCCGTCGAGGATCCAGACCGTGCCCAGACCGATCACCACGGTCCAGTGCCACCGGGACCAGGGAAGCCGGTCCAGGCGGGCAGGCACTGACGTGCTGATCGTGGGCGCGGTCGTCGTCACACGCTCTGATTTCCCCTTCGCGCGCAGAACATTCCCGACAATTCGGATCCGCGGCGGCTATAACCCGGGTGCCTCTCTGCAGTTGCGGTTCCTTCCGGGAGACACCCCGATGCCGGTACCGCTGCGGCCCCGGCCGGTACCGCTGCGGCACCGGCCGTCCCGTTACGGCTGCAGGCCCCTCGCGCGGAGCCACGACAGCGGGTCCACCGGCGAACCGCCTCCCGGCCGCACCTCCAGGTGCAGGTGCGGGCCCGTGACGTTGCCGGTCGCGCCGACCCGCGCGATGACGGTGCCCGCGCCGACCTTGCCGGAGGTGACGACCATCGACGACAGGTGGCAGTACCAGATCTCGGTGCCGTCCCCCAGCGTCAGCACGACCCGGTAGCCGTACGCGCCCGCCCAGCCCGCCGACGTGACCGTGCCGCCGCCCACCGCCCGGACCGGGGTGCCCGTCGGTGCGGCGAAGTCCTCGCCGGTGTGGTGCGCGGACCACATGTTCCCGGCCTGCCCGAAGCCGGCGGTGAGGGTGTACGAGGTCAGGGGGAGCGTGAACGAGCCGGCCACCGGGGCTCCGGGCCGGGCGGCGGGCGGTGCCGTGCGGCCGGTCCGGGAGGCCCGCTCGGAACGTTCGCCCCGGTCCGCCCCTCCGGCGGGGCCGGAACGTTCGGAGCGCTCGGCCGCCTCGGAGCGCTCGGCCGCCTCGGAGCCGTCCGCCTCCTCGGGCTGCACCCGCTCGTCCTGCGCCGCCTCCGCGTGGGCAGCCCGGGCCGCCGACGCCGCCTCCGCCGCGTGGGCCGCCGCCTTCTCCGCCGCCGCCCGCGCCTCGGCCTCGCGCGCCGCCTCGTCGGCCGCGCTCTGCTGGCGCTCGGCCTGCTGGAGGATGCGGGCCCGCAGCGCCTCGCCGGCGTCGGCCGGGCTGTGCGTGGCCTCCGCCACCGGAGGCGCCTGGGCGTCCGCGGCCCCGGCCGCGTCGTCGGACGCGTCGCCGGCCATCAGGGGGCCGACCCCCGGGATCTTCTGGGCCAGGTCCGGCACGGATATCGCCGCCGGACGGTCCTGCGCGCTCGCCATCCCGCCCGCGCCGACCGCCGCTATGACACCGACACCCAGCACTGCTCCGCTGCGGGCCATCGTGCCACCGCGCTGCTTGACGACCCGGTGTCTGCCACGAGCCGGCTGATCGGCCGCGAACTCCTCGGAGGGGTCGTTCGACGGATCGTGGGAACTGTCGTCGAGAGCAGACCTGTTGGAGGCCACGGAGGCGCACTCCCCCCAAAGTCGATGGTTCCCCGATTCCGCCCGGGATTCGGCGAAGGGCGCACGGCGCCGCCCCTTGCGGCGGCTGCACAACCGCGCTGCGTTATCGAACGTTAATAGACATGATGACTGGAATCCAAGCCGAACGCCTGAATTGGCACCGGGGCTTGGGCGCATTCGGGGCTCGCGCAGATCTGACCGTTCGTCAGTTGTTATACGGCCGAACGCGGACGGTACGGGCGGTCAGTGCGGTGCGGAGGGGTACGGAAGTGGGGCGGGGCCCGATGGCCACCGCCCCACTCTCCTCAGGACCTGCTCAGGCCCTGTTCACTTCTGCGCTCAGGCCGTCGTCGAGCGGCGGGGGCCGCCTCCGCCGTTGCGGCGCGGGCGGCCGGCGGCACCCGAACGGTTCCCCGCGGCAGCGCCCGACCGGTTCCCCGCGGCAGCGCCCGACCGGCTGCCGGCGGTGCGGCGACCGGACTCGGCGGGGGCCTTGCCGGGGGTCGCGGCGCCGTCCGTACGGCCGCGACCGCGGCCACCGCGGCTGCCGCGGGAACGGGAGGACGCCGGGGCCTGGGCCTGCACCGGCGGGGCGATGACCACCGGGACGCCGCTGGGCTCGCGCGCGCCCGTGATGCGGGCGAGCTCCGCGTCCGCCGGGTGGACGTCGGCCACCAGCGGCCTGATCTTCGCCGTCACCATCATCCGGTTCATCTCGCGCCGCTCGGCCGGCAGCACCAGCGTGACGACCGTG
This sequence comes from Streptomyces sichuanensis, assembly GCF_020328095.1. NCBI lineage: Bacteria > Bacillati > Actinomycetota > Actinomycetes > Kitasatosporales > Streptomycetaceae > Streptomyces > Streptomyces sichuanensis. Next base: position 7,577 of record NZ_JAIXMK010000114.1, on the reverse strand, counting down.
CCCGACTCGCCCGCGCGGGCCGTGCGGCCGCCGCGGTGGAGGTAGTCCTTGTGGTCGACCGGCGGGTCGATGTTGACGACCAGGTCGAGGCCGTCGATGTGGATGCCGCGCGCCGCGACGTTGGTCGCGATGAGGGCGGTGACCTGGTCGGTCCGGAACTGCTCCAGCACGCGGTTGCGCTGCGGCTGGCTCTTGCCGCCGTGCAGCGCGGCGGCGCGCACGCCCTCCGACAGCAGCCGCTTGACCAGCCGGTCGGCGCCGCGCTTGGTGTCCACGAACATGATCACGCGGCCCTCGCGGGCGGCGATGCGCGTGACGGTGTTCTTCTTCACCGTCTCGTCCGCGACGTTCAGCAGGTGGTGCTCCATCGTGGCGACCGCGCCCACGGAGGCGTCGACGGAGTGCGTCACCGGGTCGGAGAGGAAGCGGCGGACGAGACGGTCCACGTTGCGGTCCAGCGTGGCGCTGAAGAGCATCCGCTGGCCGTCCGGCCGGACCTGGTCGAGCAGGCGCGTGACCTGGGGCAGGAAGCCCATGTCGGCCATCTGGTCGGCCTCGTCCAGGACCGTGATCGCCACGTCGCCGAGGGCGCAGTCGCCGCGCTGGATGAGGTCGGCGAGCCGGCCCGGCGTCGCGACCAGCACCTCCGCGCCGCGCGCGAGGGACTGGGCCTGGCGGCCGATGGACATGCCGCCGACGACCGTGGTCATCCGCAGGTTGACGGCGGTCGCGTACGGGCTGAGCGAGTCGGTGACCTGCTGCGCCAGCTCCCGGGTCGGGACCAGGACGAGCGCGAGCGGGCGCTTGGCCTCGGCGCGGCGGCCCGCCGTGCGGGCCAGCAGCGCGAGGCCGAAGGCGAGGGTCTTGCCGGAGCCCGTGCGGCCGCGGCCGAGGACGTCGCGGCCGGCCAGCGAGTTCGGCAGCGTCGCGGCCTGGATCGGGAAGGGCTCGGTGACGCCTTCGCGGGTCAGCGTGGACAGGAGACCCGCGGGCATGTCCAGCGCGGCGAAGGTGTCGACGGCCGGGAGCGCCGGCGTCGTGTTCTCCGGCATCGCGAAGTCGCCCTGGGGTGCGGCGGCGGGCCGGCGGCGGGGGGCCGCCTGCGACTCCTCGGAGCGGCGCGGGCGGGGGGCGCGGGCCGGACGGGGGGACCGTGCGGGGCGTGCGGACCGGTCGGCACGGTCAGGGCGTGCGGCGGAACGAGTCATGCGGGGACCTTCCCTCGATGGGGAGCGCAGCCCCCTGTGTGGGCCCTGTGTGGTCGGGCCTGACCATGTCGGACGTGCCGATGGGGCCCGCACCCAGTGGTGCGGGCCCCATCGTGAGGTTCAGCAGATCGTCAGATGGTGACGATGTTCTCCGCCTGCAGGCCCTTCTGGCCCTGCGTGACGTCGAACGAAACCTTCTGGCCCTCGAGGAGCTCACGGAAGCCCGAGGAGGCGATGTTCGAGTAGTGGGCGAAGACGTCGGGGCCGCCGCCGTCCTGCTCGATGAAGCCGAAGCCCTTTTCCGAGTTGAACCACTTCACGGTACCGGTAGCCATGTTTGTCTCCTTAACGGTGGGATGGGCCCCCAAGTCCGGAAACAAACCGGCGAAAACAAAAATGCGCCTTCGGCTACATAACCGTCAGGCGCACACGAGTTCATGGGTACCACAACTGCAACTCGAATGAGTGTAGCACGGAACCACGCCGGGGCAAGACCCCGTGCGTGGCCCCGTGCTCGCCGGTCTCCTATAACTCCACCCCTTGGGCACGGGCGCGCCGGTCGGCCGCCACCTCCGCCTCCGCCTCGTCGAGATAGACCTCACAGACGAGCCGGCCGTCCGCGGTCATGTTGTGTTCGAGCTCCCAGAGGCTGACCTCGCCCCCGCCCTCCAGCAGGAACGCGTGCTCGTAGAACCGGCACCAGGTGGCGTCCCGGCCCGCGCTGCGGCGCCTGGGCTTGGTGATCAGCGCGATGTGGTGGCCGAGCGCACCCTGGAGCAGCTCGCGCACCACCTCCCCCGGCCCGTCCGCGTTCTCCGCACGCCGCAGCAGGCGGCGGGCGTGGTCGGGCGATGCCTCGGAGACGTACTCCCGGCGGGGCCGCGTGGGGCCCATCGCGAGCAGCAGCTCCTCCGCCAGCCAGGCGGGCAGCTCCTCCGACTCGCTGCCGGGGCCGATGCCACCGCCGCCGATCCGGTCGTGCACCCGCCGCTCGGCGGCGTCGAGCGCACGGTCGTCGGCGTAGAGCTCGTAGAGGAACTGCTCCTGCGCCCCGGTGTCGTGCTCCAGCTCGTACAGGAGCAGGCTGCTGCCGTCCGCGAGCAGGAAGATGTGCCGGTAGGTGTTGCAGCGCAGCGGCCGTGGCTCGTCATTGCGCTGGCGGTACGAGCGCAGCTCGGTCTGGTGCATCAGCGCGGTGCGCAGCCGGTCCAGGACCGGCTCGCCGATCTCGAACCCGTTCTGGGCCCGTTTCAGCAGCTCCTCCACCTGCTCCGCGGGCGTCGGCTCGCAGCCGGCGGGGCCGCCCGGCTCGCCGCAGCCCCTGCTCTCGCCCTCGCCCCCGCCCGCTCGCGTCTTCGCCATGCCAGTCGACCTCCCGACCTCGCCACACCCGCACCCACCCCGCGCCACTTACCGTAGCGGCGCGAACACGGCACGGGGGCGGGGTTTTCACCAACTGGCAGCCGGGTGCGGGCTGCTTCGCGCCGGTGTCGCGCGGGCCCGGCCGCCGGGCGCACGGCCCCGTCCGCGCCCGGCGTGCCGGCGGGAGGCCCGCCACGTCGTCCGGGACGCCTCCCGCCGGCGCACATGCGTACGACCTCCGGGGTGCCGTCCGTCAGGCACGCGCGCGTGCCCGACGGAGGCGCCTACGCCGCGTCCGTCATGACGAGCGGGCCCTCGCCCGCGCGCCGGCCGACCCACCAGCCCAGCAGGGCCAGCGCCGACAGCAGCGCCCCCGCCCCCACGAACGCCTCCGCCGGGGCGGCGTCCACGGCGAACGGCAGCAGGAGCATGCCCACCGTGCCGGCCGCCCGGACCGCTGTCTGGTCGACGGTCAGCAGGCGCAGCCGGGCGGCCGGGCCGAAGCGGGACAGGTGCGTGCGCAGCGTCACCGCGCAGACGGGGAAGAGCAGCCCGGACAGCACGCACAGGCCGATCACGGCCGCCATGGAGTCCGCGACCCCCAGCCCGGCCAGCGACAGCCCGGCGCCCGTCCAGGCGGCGCAGTAGGTGGTGAGCCAGGGCCAGCGGTGCGGCAGGTGCCCGGTGAGCAGGTTCCCCGCCAGGCCGCCGGCGGCGGTGGCGGCGAGGGCCAGGCCGTATCCGGCGGCTCCCTGGCCGAAGCGGGAGACGAGCAGCGGGGGGAGTCCGACGGTGGAGACCGCGGCGGCGAACAGGGCCACGCCGTGCACGGCGATGGCGACGCCGACCCGCCGGTGCGCGCGCAGCACGATCCTCGCCCGTACGACCTGCAGCCCGTCGGTCGCCGCCCAGTCGTCCGGCCCCCGAGCGCCCCGGGCCCGGCCGCCCGCACCCTCCTGATCCCGGCCGGGCCGGGGACCGCCTTGCGCGCCGCCGGGCCGGGCGTCGCCCGACCGCGCACCGCCTTGCGCATCGCGGGGCCGGGCCCCGCCCGGCCGTGCATCGCCCTGCACGCCGTCGGGCTGCGCCCCGCCGTGCCGCGGGTCCGCTGCCCGCGGGCTCCGGGGCCGGCCTGCGGCGGGAGTGCCCTTGCCGAGCGTCGTGCGGCGGCCGAGCCAGCCGAGCGCGAGGGCCGAGACCACGAACGTGAATCCGTCGATGGCGAAGAGCTGGATCTCGGAGACGAGCTGCAGCAGCACTCCGACGCAGCCCTGGCCGATCACGGCCGCGACGCGCGCGGTCAGGTCGAACAGGCAGCTGACCTGGGCGACCTCGTCCGGCTCCACCAGCTGGGGGATCAGCGCGCCGAGGTTGGGCTCGAAGACGGCGCTCAGCGCTCCGAGCAGCAGCACGAGCACCAGCATGGCCACGAAGCCCGGCAGGTCCGGCGACCACAGCAGCGGCACGCCCGCCGCCGCTGCCGCACGCCCGGCGTCGATCCAGGCCAGGCGGCGCCAGCGGGAGAACCGTGCCATCACCGTCGCGGACCCGCCGAGGACGATGTACGGCAGCGACTCGACGGCGGCCACCAGCCCCATCAGGGAGGACGAGCCCGTCGCCGCGTACACGACCCACATCGCGGCGAGCCCGTACAGCCGGTCGCCCAGCACGGACAGCGTCATCGACAGCCACAGCACGCGGACCGGCCTGCTGCGGAGCAGCCGAATATGCCTCACGGCGTCTTACCTCCGGCACATGTGATTCCGGGGCCCCGCACCCTAGGGCCGGCCCGGCCGCACATCCCCGGCGAACCCTCATGAACCCGGACCAACGCCGGCCGCCCGCCACCCGCACGGGTTGCGGTGTTCGTCCGCGATCTCAGCACGTGGACCGGCCGGGCGCCCTACCGGATTCGCCACGCCCATGCGAGCCGCACCCACCCGGACGAATGGCGTGAAGCGCGCTTCACCCGCACGGACTTGACTGCCGGCGGTCCCTTTTGCCGGATACGCCTCCGCCCCGGCCGGGAATCCCCGGCCGGGGCGGAAAGACGCAGGTCACCGCTGCGCGGTGGCTGCTTTGCGGTAGGCCGTGTGGGACTCGAACCCACAACCAATGGATTAAAAGTCCACTGCTCTGCCAATTGAGCTAACGGCCCGCACACCGCAGCATAGCCCGGACTGCCTCCGGAGCCCGAGTCGTTAAGGCCGACTCGTGGTGCCGGGGCCGAATGCACGAGGGCCCGTGCGGCACGAATGTGCCGTACGGGCCCTCAGTTCAGCTCTGCCGGTCAGCCGTTGCGCTTCCAGCGGGGCTTGTCGTTGCGGCGGTCGAAGGAGGAACCGGCGCCGCGGTGGTCGTCACGACGGCCGTAGGGGCGGTCGCTGCTGCCGGAGCGGTAGCCGCCGGAGGGGCGGTCGTCGCGGCGGTCGCGGTTGAACGGACGGTCGCTGCCGCCGGAGCGGTAGCCGCCCGTGGCCGGACGGTCGTCACGGCGGAAGCCGCCGGAGGGACGGTCGTCGCGGCGGAAGCCACCCGACGGACGGTCGTCACGACGGAAGCCGCCGGAGGGACGGTCGTCGCGGCGGAAGCCACCCGACGGACGGTCGTCACGACGGAAACCACCGGACGGGCGGTCGTCGCGGCGGAAGCCACCACGGTCGCCACCGCGGTCGTCGCGACGGTCGTCACGGCGGAAGCCGCCACGGTCGTCACGGCGGTCGCCACCGCGCTCGTCACGACGGTCGTCACGACGGAAGCCGCCGGAGGGACGGTCGTCGCGGCGGAAGCCACCCGACGGACGGTCGTCACGACGGAAACCACCGGACGGGCGGTCGTCGCGGCGGAAGCCACCACGGTCGCCACCGCGGTCGTCGCGACGGTCGTCACGGCGGAAGCCGCCACGGTCGTCACGGCGGTCGCCACCGCGCTCGTCACGACGGTCGTCGCGACGGAAACCGCCACGGTCGCCGCCACGGCGCTCGAAGTTGCCCCGCTCGTCGCGGCGCTCGTACGCGGGCGCGGCCTGCTGCGCCGGCACGGACGCGGCGACGGCCGCCTCCTGCTCCTGCGCGGCGGCCTCGGCCTGGGCCTCCTCCGCGGCGGCGGCCACGGCGGCCTCCGGGTCCTCGCCACGCTCGCGGGCGGCGCGGGCCAGCAGGCGGTCGGCCTCCTCGCGGAGCTCGGTGGCGCGGCGCTGGACGCGCTCCAGCTGACGGTTCAGGTCGGCCAGCTCGCGCTCGGCCTGCTTGGCGGCGTTGGCCGCCGAGTCGGCCTGGACCTCGGTGAGGGAGCGAGCGCCGGTGATCTTGGCGACGTCCTCGTCGAAGGCGCCGGCACCGCCGACGATGTGGCGCGAGGCGTCGACGCCCGCGTCCTCCATCAGGCGGAAGATCTGCTTGCGCTGGTGCGGCAGGGCCAGGGAGACGACCGTGCCGGACTGGCCGGCGCGGGCCGTACGGCCGGAGCGGTGCAGGTAGTCCTTGTGGTCACCGGCGGGGTCGACGTTGAGGACCAGGTCGATGCCGTCGACGTGGATGCCGCGGGCGGCGACGTCGGTGGCGACCAGGCAGTTCACGTAGCCGGCCTTGAAGTCCTCCAGGACGCGGGTACGGGCGCCCTGGGTCATGCCGCCGTGCAGCGCGTCCGCGCGGACACCGGAGTCGAGCAGCTGCTCGGCGACGCGGTCGGCGCCCATCTGGGTGCGGACGAAGATGATCGTGCGGCCCTTGCGGGCGGCGATGGCGGCGGTGACCGGCGCCTTGTCCTTCGGCTTCACGACGAGGACGTGGTGGGTCATCGTCGAGACGGCGCCGGCGGAGGGGTCGACCTCGTGCGTGACCGGGTTGACCAGGTAGCGCTTGACGAGGGTGTCGATCTCGTTCTCCAGCGTGGCGGAGAACAGCAGGCGCTGGCCGCCGGCCGGCACCAGGTCGAGGATCTCGGTGACCTCGGGCAGGAAGCCCATGTCGGCCATCTGGTCGGCCTCGTCGAGGACGGCGACCTGGACCTTGTCGAGGGAGGCGGCACCGCGGTTGATGATGTCGCGCAGACGGCCCGGGGTGGCGACGAGGATGTCGACGCCGCGCTCCAGGGCGTAGATCTGGTTGCCCATGGACGTACCGCCGCAGACGACCTTCATCTTCAGGCCGAGGACGTCGCCGTAGGGCTGCAGGGCGTCGGCGACCTGCATCGCCAGCTCGCGGGTCGGGGTGAGGATCAGGCCGCGGGGGCGCTTCTTCTCGGTGTGACCGCCGGCCAGCGTGGAGAGCAGCGGCAGACCGAAGGAGAGGGTCTTGCCGGAGCCGGTGCGGCCACGGCCGAGGATGTCCTTGCCGGCCAGGGCGTCCGGGATGGTCGCGGCCTGGATCGGGAAGGGCGTGGTCACGCCGTTCTGGGCGAGCTTGCGGACGATCGCGTCGTCCAGGCCCAGGTCACCGAAGGTGATCTGCGGCTCGGCCGGCTCGGCGGCCTCGGTCGTCTCGACGGCGGCCTCGACGGTCTCGACGATCATCTCGTCGGCCTCGGGCATGGTGGTGGTGTCAGTGGAAATGGACATGCGAAATGCGAAACCTTCCGGAGTTTCGGCACGCGCCCAAGCTCCGTGTCGGCTTCACAAATGACCGCCTCGATGCGGTCAGCCACGGCAAGGTAAGGAACGCGCCACACGGCGCGCTTCTGTCAGGCGCCGGGCAAATGGGATCAAACGATCTACCACCATACGCACCCACTCCCCTGCAGCGCAACTTGGCACCCTAATGGCCTACGCCACACTCCGCCAGCCCCCGCCGCGAGCCGGCCCTGCGACAGCCCTGGCCGCGGCCCTCCACCGGCCCTCCAGCGACCCGCTGCGGCCTACGAGGGCCCCGGCTGCGGCGTCGACGGCGGGGTGGGCCCCGGCGGCTGCGGCGGGGACGACGGCGGCGCCTGGGTGGGCGGGGCCTGCGTGGGCGGCTGGGAGGGCGCCGGCGGCTTGCCCGGCACCGGGGAGGTGCCCGGACCGCCGCC
>NZ_JAIXMK010000113.1:0-12522 GCF_020328095.1 Streptomyces sichuanensis | reverse complement strand
GACAAGATCCGCGTCCCGCGGAACGGGCCGGCCAGGCCGCGCAAGAAGCCCGACAGCCTCGCGGCGGACAAGGCCTACAGCAACGGCCCATGCCGCGAGTATCTGCAGCGCCGGGGCATCCGGCACACGATCCCGGAGAAGACCGGCAGCCAGGCCGCCCGCCTGCGCAAAGGATCCCGCGGCGGACGGCCACCTGGCTTCGACGAAGAGCGGTACAAGAAACGCAACACCGTCGAACGCGCGATCAACCGGCTCAAGCACGCCAGAGCAGCGGCCACCCGCTACGACAAACGCGGATACGTCTTCCTCGGCACCGCGACCGCCGCAACCCTCGCCATCTGGCTCCGCACATGACGGCCGGACAAGTCCTAGGCGAACACCGCCTTGACCAGTGTCTGCTTCACCTTCTCGAACGTCCCGGCCATGGTGGGCAGGTCCATTTCGACGTCCCCGGAGGTCAGCGAGCCGGTCAGGGTCTTGGTGCCGTCGGGCGTGCTGTACATCATTGCGCCCCAGCCCCAGAACCCTCCGTTGTGGTGGAGGACGGTGCCACCGCCGTCCAGCTCCTCCACGAACACCCCCAGGCCGTAACCCATCGTGGGGTCCGCGACGCGCATCTCGGCCAGAAGCTCGGTCGAGGTGAGCTTGCCGCTGTTCAGCGCGGAGAAGAACGTGTGGAGGTCCCGGCTGGTCGAGATCATGTCGCCGGCGGCGGATACCCAGGAGGGGTTGAAGCGGGTGGTGTCGACCACCTTCCACTGTCCGGCGTCGTCGTAGCCGAAGTAGCCGTGGGCGTGCGGCTCGGGGATGTCCTCCCGGGTCTCCGGCAGTAGGGTGCCCGTCAGCCCGAGCGGGCCCAGGATCAGCCGGTGCGTCTCCTCGGGCAGCGAGCGGCCGGTGACCTGCTCGATCAGCAGCCTGGCCAGGACATAGTTGGTGTTGGAGTAGCTCCAGGCCGTCCCCGGCTCGAACCGCGCCGGCTTCGCCAACGCCCCCCGCACCAGCTCCTCCGGCCGGTAGATCGCGTGCTGCAGGTCCACCCACTCCTTGCCCCATCCGGCGACCACACCGGGTTCGACCGACCCGTCCTTGGAGAACTCGCCGGTGAAGTTGAACAGCCCGCTGGTGTGCTGCAGGAGCATCCGTACTGTGATCCGCCGGTCGAGCCGGAACTCGGGCAAGTGGTCGGCCACCAGGTCCTCGAGGCCGAGCCGGCCCTCGGCCACCAGCTGCAGGACGACGGTCGCGACGAAGGTCTTGGTGACGCTGCCGACCCGAAAGTGCCCGTCGGTCGGCGGCTTCGCGGTCCGGCCCAGCTCGCTCACCCCGGCGCTGCCGACCCACTCGCCGAGTTCGTCGTTCACGCGCAGCTGCACGCCGACGAAACCGGCGTCGACGATCTCCTGCATGGCCTTCCGCAGCTCGGGGCGGTCCTGCGCGGCGGTGTTCTGCTCACTCATGGTGATTCCTCATCTCGCGTCGGCGGGTGTGAGTTGAGCGTGGACCCTGACCCAAGGTCAAGGTCAAGGCGACAGATGAGCGCTAGGCTCGCCGCATGGCAGACGGGCTCACGATCGGTCAGGCGGCGGCTTTCGTCGACATCACCGTCAAGACGGTGCGGCACTACCACCGGCTCGGCCTGGTCGCCGAACCGGAACGGGACCATTCCGGCTACCGGCGCTACGGTTCGGCCGACCTGCTGCGCCTTGTCCAGGTCCGGGCCCTGGCCGGGGCGGGCGTGCCGCTGGCCGAGATCGGCGAGCTGCTCGACGCCGAGCCCGAGCGGTTCGCCACCGCCCTGGACGACGTCCGCCGCCGGCTCACCGAACAGATCGAGGAGCTGACCGCCCGCCGCGACACCCTGCACCGGCTCGCCCACGGTGACCGCGCCCTGCTGCCCGACCGGGCCTGCGCGGTCCTGGAGCGACTCGCCGAGCTCGACTTCAGCCCCGACTACGTCACCACCCAGCGGGAGGCCCTGGTGCTGTCGCGGGCGCTGACTCCCGAGGTCTTCGACCTCTTCCTGGCCAACCTCGAACACCGGCTCGACGACCCCGAGTTCGTCGAGTTGACCAAGCGCGGCTGGGAGGCGAGGTCCTGGGATCCCGACGACCCGCGGATCGAGGAGCTGGCCTCAGCGGTGGCCGCCAACCTGCTGGGCGTCCGCGCGCTGCTGACGCTGCCGGCCAAGCGACCGCACGGGCCCGACGCGGCCTCCCGGTACGGCGTGGTCAACCACCACCGGGAGGACGAGGCACCGTCCATCGCCCGGCTGAACGGGCTGGTCGAGGGGCACCTGCGCGCGGCGGGCATTGATATCCCGCGTCAGTGACGGACTGCTGCGAACTTGATCGCCCGGACAGGGCCTAGGGCGTGTCTGACAAAGGATCACCTGGTTGATTCACGAAGCCAGAGGATCAGCGAGGCTAGAACGACTCCGGCCCGGTAACGGGTGGCGAGTTTGTCGAACCTGGTGGCAATAGCACGGAACTGCTTGAGACGGGCGAAGCATCGCTCGACCACGTTGCGGTCGCGGTAGATCTCCTTGTCGAAGGCGGGTGGGCGGCCGCCGAGGTTCCCGCGTCGACGGCGGTTAGCCACCTGGTCGCGGCGTTCGGGAATCGTGGCAGCGATGCCCCGGCGGCGCAGCAGGCGGCGGATCGCCCGGCTGGAATACGCCTTGTCGCCCAGCACCCGCGTCGGCGTCGTGCGCGGGCGGCCCGTGGCGATGCGCGGGATGCGGATCTCGTCGAGAACCTGGGCGAACGCGGTGGCGTCGTTGGCATTGCCAGGCGTGAGCACGATCGACAAGGGCAGGCCCCGGCCATCGACGGCGAGGTGGACCTTAGTGGTCAGCCCGCCTCGGGAGCGACCGAGAGCCTGGCGCGCCTGTGAAAGGCCCGTATCTTCCAGTTCGTCCCTGTCTGTGGCCCCCTTTTGCGTGCGCCGACAGCGTGCTGATGGGCCCGGTTGATTGTGGAGTCGACGGCGACGGTCCACTCCACCCGGCCCACCGCTTCGTCGCGGACTTGGACGTGCTCCAACAGCCTTGCCCAGGTGCCGTCCGCCTCCCAGCGGGCGAACCGCTCGTAGACGGTCTGCCACGGTCCGTACCGCGTGGGCAGGTCGCGCCAAGGAGCCCCGGTCCGCAGCCGCCACAGCACACCATTGAGCACCTGCTGATGATCACGCCATGGACGGCCACGCCCGTCCGCCTGCGGCAATAGCGGCTCAATCCGCTCCCACACCACGTCCGCCACCTCACCTCGACCTGCCACAAGATCAATTATCAGACCGGTTATAGAGTCCTGCCTGTGGCGAATCATCAGGACGAGACCAGGGCGGCCTACGACGGAGTCGTCGAGCTGTACGCATCGCTGTTCGCAGACCGGCTGGAAACACAGCCGTTCGCCCGGGCCATGATCGGCACCTTCGCCGAACTGGTGCGCGCGACGGGCAACCCGCGGGCAGCGGACGTCGGGTGCGGGCCCGGACATCTGACAGCCATGCTGCACGAACTGGGCCTGGACGCCTTTGGACTCGACCTCTCCCCCGGCATGGTCGACCACGCGCGGCGGGCCCATCCGGCGCTGCGCTTCCAGGAGGCGCGGATGGAGTCCCTGCCGATCGAGGACGGCGCGCTCGGCGGCGTACTGGCCCACTACTCGATGATCCACACCCCTCCGGGAGAACTGCCGGAGCTGCTCGCCGAGCAGGTACGCGTCCTGGCGCCAGGTGGTCTGCTCCTGGTCTCCTTCTTCGGGACCGACGGACCGGAGCCGGTCCGCTTCGACCACAAGGTGGCACCTGCCTACAGCTGGCCGGCGGACCACGTTGCCGAACTGCTGGCCGATGCCGGGCTCGTTCCCTTCGCTCGGCTGCTCCACGATCCGGCATCCGAACGGGGCTTCCTCGACGCCCACCTGCTGGCCCGCCGTTCGTAGGTCCTGCCCGGCAATACCCGCTAGGTGTCGGCGCACCTCCGGACTACCGGCTCGGCGGGCGCTCGCTGATCCGACAGGAATTGTCAGACAGGCCCTAATGGCTGCGGCCGGCAGGAGGCTGACGGCAGCAACGGGCGACGGTGCCGGCGGGAACACCCACCACCTCGCCGATAGCGGCCCAGCCGCACCCGGCAGGCGACACCCTCGAGCAGGTCCTCACCACGGCCGACAACAACCCGCCCCGCGCTTGACCACACCCACAACCACACCCCCAGCCAGACCAACACCCCCCAGTTCCGCTTCAACAGCGTCCCCGGCGACACCCACCTCACCGCTACCCCTGCCGCCACCGGCCTCCCGTCCCGCTCCATGAGGAACAGGGGGCAAAGACACCGTCCCTCACATCTCACTCGGAGCCAGCCATCCCCCCGACCCGACGATCAGGCCCGCACCGAACTGCGGGACCTAGCCGCCAAGGCCGGCCAGCACCGCGAGCGACGAAGAGCACGAGCGAATCGAAACAGAGTCCTTGCAGGCCATCGACGCCCTGCAAGGCAGCTACCACGGTGCTCAACAGGACATCGTCGATGTCCTGGACATCAAGCGCAACCCACATCCTGCGGCAGACCAAGCACTACCAGGCCCACCGATCAGTCCGCCACCCACGAGTAAACCCCAAGGTGCCGTCCAGCGGCAGCAGTTCCCGCCGACCGACGGACCGCAGCCGCCCAATGCGGTAGCTGGTGACCAGGCCGTTCTCCTCCAAGGGGCATCCCTGGCGGCCGGAGCACGGTGGAGCCGTCGGCGTCGAGGGCACCGTCGTGGTTGCCCCAGAGGAAGACCCACAGCCGCGAGGCCCCGTGGGCCCGTGCCACCAGGAGCGGATGATCCACGCCGCCGGTGCGAAGGACACGCTCGCCGGTTGCTCCCAGCCATCGAAACGGCTCGCCGGCCAGGAGGCCGGGGTGGGGAGAACTTCCGCTATGAAACTGAAGCCTCAGCAGATCCACCGCATGACGGCCGCCATCACCGCCCGCGCGGGACACGACACGACCCTGGTGGCACTCGACGGCCGGGCAGGGGCCGGGAAGACGACGCTGGCCACCATCCTGGCCGAACACCTGGGCGGCCCGGAAAGGCCACGATCATCCACGGTGACGACTACCTGCTGCCCAGGCCCCTCCCCGAACGCCTGGCCATGGACACCGTGGCAGGCTACGCCGGCTATGTCGACTGGCCGCGCCTGCGGGACCACGTGCTCGTGCCAGCCTCCAGCCGAGCACCGGCCGACCGCTCATCCCACCGAGCCACGGTGGGCACCGTCCCACACGGCAAGGTCGTCATTGCCGAAGGCATCCTGACCGCCCGTCCGGAAACTGGCCGACTACTACGACCTACGCGTCTTCGTCGACACCTCCACCGACCTGTGCCTGCGCCGCCTGCACGACCGCGGCCGCACCCCCGAACGCGAAGCCTGGATCACACGCTGGCGCGCGGTCGAGGAGTACCACCTCACCGCCACCCGCCTGCACACCCGCGCCGATCTCACCATTCGCAACGGATATCCGGCAGGGGCACGCCCGCTCCCACCATGATCAGGCGGGCAACCCCGCCCTGTCCACACGACATCAAAGCGCGTGCCTCTGCGGCCGCACCTCGCAGCACAGCGTCCTTCACCACACCTCGTGCTTCACCACCCAGTGCACCGCAGACCTCACCACCGACCAGGCACGCGAGATGTGCGGCGCCGGACACGACGCTGCGCGCGGCGCGACCCCGGTCTGGGCCAGGCCCGGCGGGGAACGCCAGCTGAGGCACAGGTAGCTCACCGGTCATCCAGCTGCCTGATCATCTCGTGCGGTGCTTGGGCCTGGATGTGAGCGTGGCAGTACGAGATGGATGTAGGTTCTCTCGGATCGCATCCCGAGGCAGCCCTGTGACCTGCGACTACGCCAGACGTCTCCCCCTGTATCCCATCTGCCCAGTCTCACAGCCGTGTCCCGATCTCCTGCATTGGGGCGCAGTGGAGGGGGATGCCAGGTGTTTCCAGCGGATACAGGCTTCTTCGCCCTGCACGCCCAGAGCTACGATCCACCCCTGACCTGAACGCGTTCAAAACAGGGGTGGATCATGTCAGGGCAAGGCATTAGAGAAACCACTGCGTATCGAAGTCCTCGGTCCGGTATCAACTCCTCTGCCACAGAAGGGGCGTGACGCCGTGGGTGCCGGCTTTGGCCTGCTCTTCATCCCTCTCGCCCTCTATTTCGTGCTGGCACAGACCCTCTGCCGCAAGCTGGCCGCACACACCACTCCGGCGGTCACGTGGATGTTCAGGACGGGACTGCTCGGCCTGCCGGGCGGGCTCATCGTCGCTTGGTGGCTGACTAAGGTGGTCGCACAATCGGGCTCCTAGCGGGAGATCCGTTGTACGGACGGTTCGCCCGCCAGCACCGCTAACCCCGTCTCCGCCTGGCTCCGTGCTGGCCGCCCGTGGCCGGTCGGCCACGGGCTGGCCATTACACCTGAGATTCGGCCACGGGATCTGAGATCCCATAATGGACCGGGCGAGCTGGAGGAGGCGATCGTCGTGGCGCGACCGATCTGATCGGATGTCCTGACATTTGGCCCGGTCAGCGTGCCTGTGGGCGTGTACAGCGCGGTGGACGAGCACACGATCCGCTTCCACCAGATCCAGCGCGGCACCTCCGACCGCGTCCGGATCCGGCAGGAGAACTAGCGCACCGGCAAGGAAGTCGCCAACGAGGACCGACGCCATCGGGGCGACACTGGCGGACGCGTGCCGGGACATGAGCAGGGCCGTGATGCTCCTGGCGCCCCTCCTCGGCCCGAAGGCCACGACCGGGGCCAGCCCAGCCCTCACACGCCAGTGCGACTCGCCGCCCACCCGCAACTGTTCGCCGAATCAGCCGCTGCCACGCCCCCACCCCTCTCCAACACCTGGAGCTGACCGCCCGCCCGCTCACCGACAGCTCCGATTTGCCCAGCCGCCCGCGCGACCGCCGGCTCCGGCATGTGGCACGGCCTCCCCCCTCGGCTATCGCGCGGGGAAGAGGTATCGCCGCCGTCGGTGAGCTTGCCCAAGGACGCTGATCTGCGGGATCACCTGGTGAGGCCGTCGACCTGCTCGGCGAAGGTCTTCCGCGGGCAGGTTTTCCGGTCGCAGAAGAACCTGCGGACCGTGAGCCTGACCACCGCCTGCCTCGGCCCCACTGGGCGTTCGACCAGGCGCCATTGGTACGAGCTGTGCACCCGGTTCGCCTGGCGCCGACAGTCCGGACGCCGACCAGGACGGACGCCCCGTGGACGCCACTTCTACCACCAGCTCGTCCGGCGAAGACCGGACACCGCTTACCTGTACACCGATCCCAGGGAACAGGACTTCCGCGAACTCCTTGATCGCCACGGAGCAGGAGACCCAGGCGAAACGATCTGGCGTTCCCTCCGCTGACCTGGGGATTCACGGAACTTCGGTCAGAGCCTTGAAAGTACCCAGTCCTTGCTCGGTGGTTCCCCGGATGCGCTCGCCTTGGTTCCTCACCCGGAGGCGTGGGGCGTGCCGCAGGAAGCGGCGGCGGTTCCCAGGACCGGCTCGTTGGGCAGGACCGGTTTGGCGTGGACTACTCTCCGGCTAAATAATCACTCATTCGCCGGGGTGCATACCGGCTGCTTCGACATTCACTGGGCGTCATCGTTTCCCATCTGCGTGCTTTGTTCGGTGCCTTGGGGGTGCCGTGGCACGAGGATGCCGGGGAGCGGGCGGCCGTGGCGGCGCGGCATTGGATGGCGCCCGAGCACGGCAGGACCGTCATCCCCTGCACGCCCACCCAAAGGAGCCGGGCGCTGGGCCTGGTCGGCGAGATGGGGCTGTTAGAGGCGGTCCGACCCGAGGCGGGCGCGGTGTTCGGCGAGACGGTCATCGTGGCGGGTCTGTGGACGGCCAACGAGCGCCGTCTGCGCCTCGTGCGCCGACTGCGGGAGGGGCACGGGTGCCGGCTCGGGCCGGTCACGTTGTGGTGCGGCCAGCGGCTGCGGGAGGAGCGCGACGGGAGCCTGGAGGACATCCTCGGCCGGCTGGCCGCCGCCGGTCCGCGGCTGCTGCGACATCCCTGGGTGCGAGCCGAGCTCGCCCGCGGCCCCCAGGACGGCAACCGGTGGGAGCGTCCGTTCGCCACCGAGTACGAGCTGGCCATCGCCGCCGCCCTCATCGTCTTCGGCCCCGCCCTGGCCCTGACCGCCCGCCACCGGGCCATCGGTCCGGCCACCGTTGCGGGCTTTCCGCACCGCACCGTCCTGGGGGCAACAACTGTCCACGGCGGACGGGCTGGAGCTGACGGTGCTCAACGCCGCCGCCCGCCACCGGCCCCAGGGACCGCCCCGGCACACCACCGCCAGCTGCGCCGAGGAATGGCTGGCGCACCTGCCCCCAGCCAAGGGGGCAAGCGTCCTGGTCGTCTCCGGCAATCCGCACACCGAGCGGACCCTGGGGGACATCGCCCGGGTGGCCCGGACAGCCGGGCGTGACGATCTGAGCCTGCATCCGGCGGGGAACGGCGCGCCGGAGCCGCCCTGGCGTCTGGAACTGTGCCTGGGGGAGGTCGCCCGTCTGCTGTACAACGACGCCGTTCCGGCAGTGCTGGAGGACCGCGCACGGTTGCTGGGCTGCGACCACCCGCACACCTTGTACACCCGGCACGCACTGGCGTGGGTACTCGGCCAGCGGGGCGATCTCACAGCGGCGGAAGCCGAATACCGCGCAGCACTCGAGGGCCAGACCCGGCTTCTCGGTGAGGATCACCCACACACACGAAGCACCTCCCGTGCTCTAGACGATCTGCTGCTCCGCATCGAGTCCACGCCAGCCACCGGAGCCGGTGACGATGACTACTGGTGGGGCTTCAGCGAAGGCGGCAGCTAGGGCCTGTCCGATGAGTCGTCGACCGGCTCACACAGCCCGGGGCACAGTGCACCGTGCCCCGGGCCGGAGTGGATTGTCGGCATCCCGGCAGGGATCGCGCCCTATGGGGTGTAGGTCAGCACTACACAGCCGTCATTTCCCGCCCTGCCACTTTGGGAAGGCTCTTCTGAGCCGGTCCCGTTTTCCGGATTGCGGCCGGCCCCGTTACCGCCTTTGCCGCCGGCCCCTGCGCCGGAGCAGCCCGGTTCGAACCCCGGAGCCGCCCCTCCTTCACCGCCCAGCCCCCGCAAGACGCGGCGGCCGTCTTCACCACGGGAGCCGTCATGGCCCCGTTGTTTAACGTGGTCGCGGGGCGCGCAACCGCCGCCGCCGGCGCCGCTGCCGCCAGCCCGTCCGTAGCCACTCCCCCAGTCCCCGGAGCCCTCGCCGCCCTGCCCCGGCTGGCCGGGGGAGGCACCAGCCAACCCCACCCCCAAGAAGCCCAACTTGCCGCCGACATAGGAGGGTTGCCCTTGTACGCCGGGTTTGCCGTCGTGCTTCTTACCTTCACCGCCGTCGCCTCCGGCACCGCCTTTGCCGACGCCAATGACGAGATTCTTCAAACGCTTGACGTCGATGGTGCAGGATTCCAGCGCCCCGCCGGCGCCGCCCCCGCCGCCGCCCCCGGTCAGGGGACCGTCGTTGTTGCCACCGCCACCCCCACCTCCGCCGCCGGCGCCCACGAGCGTCACGTGGATACGGGTGACACCGGTCGGCACAGTGAAGTCGTACTGACCGGGTTGGTTGAACGTCTTGACGACGGGATCCGGCGCCGCCGATGCCGAGCCCGGCATCACCAGCAACGGCACCGTCGCCGCACACACCAGGGCCGCGCACCACGACCGCGAGGGGGTGAGCATCCTCATGAACGACCTCCTGAACATCCTCAGATCACACCCCCTCCCTCTCCTGCGCCTGCCGCGGCAATCGCCTACAGCCACGCGTTCACTCCATCCGGCGACATCACGAGATACCCCCCCCCCCCGCCCCCAAGACCCTCCCCTCGGCAAGCCACCCCAACAGTCACTCAACCCATCGGACAATCCCTAGTACCAAGGGTCCATGAGTCGAGCTCTGTTCTGCTGAACTGTCGATGCCGCTGAGTGCCTGGGCACTCACGGCGGGTTCGTGATCACCAGGGGACGACGCCGTCGTCCTCGAAGAACGAACCGGTCGGGCCGCCGTCGGGCAGGGTGGCGAGCCGGATCGCTGTGGCTGCGCCCTGTTCAGGAGTGCGGGGCCCTTGGAAGCCTGTGAAGTCGGTTGCGACCAGGCCCGGGCAGGCGGCGTTGATCAGGATGTTCGTACCGGCGAACTGCCGGGCGTACTGCACGGTGAGGGCGTTGAGGAACGACTTCGACGGCGCGTAGGCCGCCATGATCGGGATCTCGATGTCTGGGTCCGTCTGCCGGGCCAGGGAGCCGACGCTACTGGAGACGTTGACGATGCGTGGCGAGGCCGAGCGCCGCAGCAGTGGCAGCATCGCGTTGGTCACCCGGACGACACCCATGACGTTGGTGTCCACGACCGTGCGGAGCACCTCCAGGTCGAGCGCGGTCGGGTCCTGCACCCACCCCGGGCCCATCTCGCCCGAGATGCCGGCGTTGTTGACCAGGGCGTCCAGGCGCCCGGCCAGCCGTTCGATCAGTTCCGCGGCATCAGTGACGCTCTGGTCGTCGGTCACGTCCAGCGGTACCCCGAACGCGTCAACGCCGACGGCGCGCAGCTTCCCGACGGCGGTTTCGCGTCGGGCGGCGTCTCGGGCTCCCACGCCCACGCGGTACCCGAGGCTGCCCAGCCCGGCCGCGATCTCGTACCCGATGCCCTTGTTCGCGCCGGTCACCAGCGCGATCATCGTTTCGCTCATGCAGATGATGTTGGCTCGCGGGCGAGTGGCGCGGCCAACACCGATACGGTGTCCTGTCATACCTGCCGGGTATCACCGCGTATGCTGCGGCCGTGGACACCCTGGAGACCCGCGAGCTGAGGTACTTCGTAGCGGTCGCCGAGGAACTGCACTTCGGGCGCGCCGCCGAGCGCCTCGGCATGGCCCAGCCACCGCTGTCGCGGGCAATCCAGCAGCTCGAACGGCGCCTCGGGGTCTGCCTGCTGGAGCGCAACCGCCGTGGCGTCCGCCTGACCGGTGCCGGAGAGGTGCTGTTGCACGAGGGCCGGGCGGCCCTCGACGCGACTGCTGCCGCCGCTCGCCGCACCCGGCGCGCCGGCGGTGCCGACAGCCCTGGCGGCCCCCGCGGTCGGCTGGTCCTCGCGGTGAAGGCCGCCGCGTCCCACGAACTGCTGCGGAAACTTCTCGACGCCTACGCGGCCGAGCCCGACAGTGCCGAGATCGAGGTGCTGCCGTGCGGCATTTCCGAGCAGGAAGAGCTGCTGCGCGACGGACGCGCTGACGTCGCGCTCATGTACACACCGTGGAACTCCCTCGCCGGGTTCGACAGCGAGGCACTGACAACCGAGGGGCAGGTTGCCGTCCTGCCCGCCGGGCACCCCCTCGCCGCCCGCGAGACCTTGTCCCTGGCCGATGTCAGGGACGTCCCCGATCTGCCGCTCGCCCGCTGGCCCACCCACGGCACCTACGCACCCGGCCCGGGCCCCGAGATCCACAACCAGACGCAACTGGCCCAGTTGATCGCCCTCGGACGCACGGTGGCGGTCGTCCCCGACTCCGCCCGCTCCTGGCTGTGGGCCGAGCACACGGCCGTCCCCTTGACCGACGCGCCTCCCGTCGTGACCCACATCGCCTGGCCCGCCCACAGCCGCTCCCTCACCCTGGCCGGCCTGATCCGCACGGCCGCACGGCTATGACCAGCTCCTGCCCCCATCGGTCAGCACCCGGACAGCATCGGCCGGGCCTTGTCTGCCCGCCGGCTCCGACGTGCCGGGCGCGTTGCTGCCCTTCCTGGCCGCCGACGAGGAGGTCATCGCGTTCTTCGCCGGGGTCGCGGACGTCGACGCGACGGACCCGGCCGCCCACACACTGGAGGACGGGGTCCGACTCGCCTCCGGGGCCCGGCTGGAGCAGTTCGCGCGTGCGGGCTCGGGGGACGCGTTCTGCTTCGTCGGCGAAGGCGGCGAAGAACGCCCGGTGGTCTACATGAGCCTCGACGGCGAGGCCGGCCCACTCGCACTCGGGCTGCCGGAGTTGGTGCGGCTGTGTCTCGTGGCGCCGTGGTGGCGGGACGCTCCCGGCCGGACGGCCAAGGAGCTTCGGGCGGTAGCCGACGAGTACCGGGCCGGCCTGCCCGACTTCGACTGGCGCCGCGACCGTGCGGCCCGGGCGCTCGGCCTCGACCCGGCCGGACTGCCATCCGAGGCGACGGTCCTGACCCTCCTCGTGAACCTCTCCCGTGGACCGGTGGCCGCGGCCTGTCTTGTCGTCGGGTACGAGGGTGATCCGTTCGACCCCCTCTTCGACGCCGCCGCCCAGTCCTGACCGGCCGGCCGCCGGGGGCCCGGACGGGATCTCGGTAACTGTCCGACCACCGGCCCCAACCGCAGCCTGCTGGCCAGCGGTGAGCGGTCAAAGTTCGAGATCGGTCAAGGCCCAGTGAGACACGACATCCGCCGGACAGGGCCGTGGGGGGG